>NZ_JBLUOI010000015.1:0-77757 GCF_048059995.1 Metabacillus sp. YM-086
AAATTGGTTATCCAATCATGTTAAAGGCCTCTTCTGGTGGTGGTGGAATTGGCATGCAAATTGTTAGAAATGATGAGGAAATGGTAAAGGCTTTTGAAGGAAATCAAAAAAGAGCGATTGCATTTTTCGGCAACGGAGAGATGTATTTAGAAAAATACATTGAAAACCCAAGACATATTGAAATACAGCTTTTAGCAGATAACAAAGGAAATACTGTATATCTATGGGAACGAGAATGTTCAATCCAAAGAAGACATCAAAAAATAGTAGAAGAAGCTCCATCTTCTTTTGTAGATTATCAATTAAGAAAAAAAATGGGGGAAACCGGTGTTCAAGCAGCAAAGGCAATAGGCTATCAAAATGCAGGAACAATTGAGTTTTTAGTAGATGAAAACAAAAACTTTTATTTTCTTGAAATGAATACAAGGTTACAGGTCGAGCATCCTGTAACAGAAGAGATTACCGGAATTGATCTAGTCGAAGAACAGTTACGAATAGCGGCAGGAGAATTGTTGCGTTTTTCTCAAGAACAAATACCTATTAAAGGACATTCCATCGAAGTTCGAATATATGCTGAAGATCCAAAAAGCTTTTATCCCTCACCTGGGACTATTACTTCTCTTTCTTTACCAGAGGGAGATGGAATTAGGCACGAGATTGGAATACATGAGAAGTCAATGGTTACCCCTTACTACGATCCGATGGTTGCAAAATTAATTGTTAAAGGAAAAGGTCGTGAGGATGCGATAAATAAACTACAACTTGCGTTATCGGAATACCATGTTGGAGGCATTAAAACAAATATTCCTCTGCTTAGAGAAATTGTTGAACATGCTGCATTTCAATCAGGTGATACAACAACTAACTTTCTAGCAAAATATTTCGAGCGATAGGGGAAGATCATGTCGATGAATGACAAAGCGATCATAACAGACGTAAATGAAGGTATTTTAAAGATTGAATTAAATCGCCCTAAAGCAGCAAATGCCTTGTCTATTAATATGTTAAAAGAACTTCAAGAAGTTTTTGAGCTTGCTAAATATGATCAAAGCATTAGATGCATTGTGATAACGGGATCTGGGGAGAAAGTATTCTGTGCAGGGGCGGATTTAAAGGAACGTGCTGAAATGGATGCTATTCAAGTGAAGAAAACAGTATCTTTGATTAGAGAAACAGTAAATGAACTAGAAACTTTACCTCAGCCTGTTATTGCAGCAATTAATGGAGCTGCATTTGGTGGAGGGCTAGAGCTGGCATTGGCCTGTGATCTAAGAATTGCTTCCCAAACTGCTAAACTTGGATTAACGGAAACATCGCTCGGAATCATTCCTGGTGCAGGGGGGACGCAAAGGTTGCCTCAGTTAATAGGAAAAGGAAAATCAAAAGAATTAATTTTCACAGCTAGAAAAATAGCAGCAGGAGAAGCGCTCCAAATAGGTTTAGTAGAATATGTTGAAGAGCCTGAAAATCTGGAAGGAAAGGCTCTTGAGCTAGCCAATCAAATTGTGCAAAACGCGCCAATTGCCATTACACAAGCGAAAAAAGCCATTAATGAAGGTTATCACCTTGATCTAACTACAGGACTTAGTATTGAGAAAGCAGCATATGAACTGACCATTCCAACAAGGGATCGCTTGGAGGGGTTAAAGGCATTTAAAGAAAAGCGAAGACCACATTATATAGGAGAATAAAAGATGGAAAACAGGACAATATGTTGAAGTCCTGTTTTTATTATGAAATTCAATATAAATGATAATATTTTATGTAAACTTGTAAGAGGATTTAATCTAACATTTGGAATATCGTCATATCTGTAAAGTTCGTTAACGTTTCTTAACAATAGTCAAATCATAAAAAGGTTCCTCCCAAAATACATTTTATTGGGAGCTAATCTTACACTCTATTTCCTGCGTAAAATCCAAATAGCTAATCCAGCTCCAATAACGATTCAGGAGGGCAATGTAGCATGAAGTGTAAAAACTGTAATGGTAGTAAACATTTCAATTGCAAAGACTGTTCTGGTGAAGGGTATAAACTTGGAAATCGAGTATGTATTACCTGTAGTGGAGAAGGATCAACAGCTTGTTCCGTTTGTGAAGGGCAAGGAAAAGTAGGTTTTATTAAATGGTTAAAATCTAGTTAATCATATAAGGGTGGTGCTACTTCAGGCTAGCACCACCTGAAGTTTATCCAATAGTCAGTCTATATCTATGCATTGCATATCTTTCGGGTAAAGTGATATATATAGGATAATGCAAATATAGAATGGAGTGACCTCACATGGCAGAAAGTAATCCATTACTGAAAAAACTACAATTTAAAGATAGTGGACAACCAGTTCTCATTGTTCATCATCCTAATTCCTACAATGATGTGATTTCATCTTTTACAGGAGAAGTACATAACGAAAGCAAAGGCCATGAATATGATTTTGTTCAAATTTTTGGTACAGCAAATGATCAGTTGAAGTCGCTCGCACAAAAATCAGTACAAGCTGTTAAGGAAGATGGTTTATTCTGGATTTGTTACCCTAAAAAATCATCCATAACATATAAGGGTTCTGACTGCAGCCGTGAAACAGTTGGTGGCTTATTAGCTGCCGAGGGATATGAACCGGTTCGGCAAATAGCCATAGATGACGATTGGTCAGCTTTACGGTTCCGTAAGGCTGAAAAGATAAAAAAGATGTCACGTAAATTTGCTGTAACCGACGAAGGAAAGCAGCGTACTGAGCAAAATTAATAGGGAAAAGGGTAAAAACAAGGGACGTAGAATATAGTAGTAAAGGTACCTTTTGGAAAGGGGAGTTTTCATGTCAACATATACTTCGAGAAAAGATGTTCCGATTGAGGAAAAATGGAATTTAGATGACCTTTATTCAGACCTGAAAGATTGGGAGAAAGACTACAGTAAAATTAATGAAAAAGTAGATGAATTAAAGCAATTTGACGGAAACATTCATGACGGCCCATCACTTTACTCATTTTTAAAGAAAAAGGAAGAAATGTCTTTTACCTTTAACAAGCTTTATGCTTATGCGATGTTAAAGGTGGATGAAGATACACGGGAAACAAGTTCACAATCGCTGCTAGAACGTGCTAAACAACTGAGTATAAAAGCTGGCTCATCAACTTCTTTTTTTATGCCATTTCTTTTGAGTTTAAAAGAAGAAACATTAAAAGAATACATAACATTAGAACAAAAGCTTGAGTATTTTGAGGAAGACTTATGGGAAGCTTTTCGGTACAAAAAGCATGTATTAAGTAAAGAGCAAGAAGAAGTGATTTCAAAGCTTGGTGAAGCTCTATCTTCACCAAGTCATACATTTGGCATGATGAACAATGCTGATATCAAGTTTGGAGAAGTAACAAGCGATGATGGTGAAAAAGTTGAGTTAACAAGAGGCATGTATGCAAAATTAATCGAGGATGAAAATCGAGAAAAACGTAAAGAAGCATACAAAGCATATTATAAACCATATCTGCAACTCAAAAATTCTATCGCTTCAACTCTGTCATCAGCTATTAAAAACAATGTCACAATGGCAAAGTTACGAAACTATCCTTCTGCTTTAGAGAAAGCGTTATTTGGTGATAATGTTCCTAGAGAAGTATATGAAAATCTAATAGAAACAACGAAGCAAAATATCTCTTCTTTGCATCAATACTCTAGGCTACGTAAGCAAAAATTACAACTTGATGAACTTAGACAATATGATTTAAGTGTTCCATTAGTAAGTGGTGTAAAGCAAGAAATTTCATATGAAAAGGCATATGAAATCATGTGTGAAGCTCTTTCACCATTAGGGGAAGATTACATCAAAACACTAAAGGAATTTAAGGAACACAGATATCTTGATGTGAGGGAAACACCAGGTAAGCGCTCGGGTGCATATAACCTTGGAGTTTATGGAGTTCATCCGTATATTCTTTTAAATCATCAAGACAATTTGGACAGTTTGTTTACTTTGGTTCATGAATGCGGTCATGGTGTTCACAGCAAACTTAGCTCGTTACATCAACCACAAATCACAGCCCGGTACAGCATATTTGTTGCAGAAGTTGCTTCTACTGTTAACGAAGTACTATTAATTAACTACCTTTTAGATAAAGAAGAAAATCCAGATATACGAAAGGATCTGGTTAATCATTTTATTGATCAATTTAAAGGAACATTTTTTACACAAGTAATGTTTGCAGAATTTGAAATGAAAACACATGAAATGGCAGAGAAGGGAATGCCACTAAATGTAGAAGTCTTTAATACAACATATGAGGGGTTGTTCCGTGAATATTACGGAGATGATGTTGTGTTTGATGAAGAGGTAAAATACGGCTGGTCAAGAATTCCACATTTCTACCGTCCTTTTTATGTGTATAAATATGCGACAGGCTTTGCTTCAGCCATTCACCTTGCTACAAAAATTTTAGAAGGTGATGAAAAAACATTACATTCTTACTTGGAATTTTTAAAAAGTGGAAGTGCTGATTATCCATTGGAATTATTAAAGAGTACCGGTGTGGATTTAACTGCACCATATCCGATTGAAAACTCATTAAAGAAATTCAAGGAACTTGTTGAGGAATTTTCTGCTTTATAATAAAAAACAGAGAAGACGTTTGTGCGTCCTTCTCTGTTTTTTATTTCTACGAATAATCAAAGCTAAATTCTCTTCACTAGAATAGCCTCACGCATTTTCTTTAATGCTTCTTTTCCTTCATTGCCACGTTTTAATAAAATATTCACATAAAGAACATCAATTAGCGTTAGTTGTGCGATTCGAGATGATAAAGCTTCTGAACGATATTCGGTTTCCTCAGACACTGTATAGAGAGGAATATCAACAGCTGCACTTAACGGAGACTTAGCATAATTGGTAATTGCGATCATTTTCGCTCCTGTGGATTTTACAACATTCAAGATATGAAGAATATCTTTCGAAGAACCTGAATGAGATATAAAAACGGCGCAGTCTTTTTCCGTCATTTGCGATGCTGCCATTAGCTGGAAGTGTGTATCAATAACAGAGTGAACCTTTAAGCCTGTTCGCACCAGTTTGTGATAGGCATCAAGGGCGATAATGCTTGAACCGCCACTTCCAAAAAATTCAATTGAATTTGCACTAATCATGCAATCAACAGCTGCTTGTAAATGTTCCTCATTTAATACAGATAATGAATCTTCAATCGTCTTTATATTTGATCGAAATACTTTTGAAGCCACTGTATCAACCGTGTCACCTTCTGTTACTTTTTCATGAATATCCTGAATAGGGGAGACAACTTCGGATGCAAGGGCTATTTTCATCGCTTGATATCCTTTATAACCAAGTCGTTTACAAAAGCGAAAAACAGTTGAATCGGCAACCTCTAAATCTTCTGCTAATTGATTAATGGATGAATGAATAATTTTATTTGGGTTTTTTAAAATAAAATCGGCAATTTTTCTTTCCGTTACACTGAACTTTGGATAGAGCTTGCGAATCGTGACTAAACAAGGCTCCTGAGCTTTTTTCATAGATCTTCCCTCCTGGTAGGGCTTTCTTTTATTATACTAAATTTCACAAAAAGAAAAAATAATTTTCTGGAATCGCTTGCAAAAAGAATTTTTTTTCATATAATAAAGATATCAAGAAAATTTATTCCGTAAACAGTTAGGAGAAATACACATGCAAATAGGAATGATAGGCTTAGGAAAGATGGGATATCAGTTATCTCTTAATTTAGTAGATAAAGAGTATGATGTTGTAGCCTTTGATGTTAATGAAGAATCTATGAAAAAAATTTCCTCAATGGGAATACAAACAGCGAATTCAATTCAAGAGCTGGTTCGTAAACTATCAAAGCCAAGAACCGTTTGGATGATGGTTCCAGCTGGAGAGGCAACACAATCTGTTTTTGAACAATTGCTTCCCTATTTAGAAGAGGGAGATCGAATAATAGATGGTGGTAACGCCCACTACAAAGACTCATTAAGAAGAAATGAAGAGTGTGAAACGAACGGAATTTATTTCTTTGATTGTGGAACAAGTGGTGGCGTAGATGGTGCTCGTAATGGAGCTTGCACAATGATAGGTGGAAATGAAGAGGTTTTCAAAGAAATTGAACCGGTTTTCAAAGACATAACGGTTGAGAACGGTTACCTTTATTCTGGGAAAGCAGGAAGTGGTCATTTTCTGAAAATGGTTCATAACGGAATAGAGTACGGAATGATGCAAGCGATTGCGGAAGGATTTGATCTTCTTGATAAAAGTCCATTTGAGTATGATTACGAAAAAGTCGCAAGAGTTTGGAACAATGGATCTGTCATCCGTTCTTGGTTAATGGAGTTAACGGAAAATGCATTTTCTAAAGATGAAAAGCTTGATGGAATCAAAGGAATCATGCATTCATCAGGTGAAGGGAAGTGGACGGTAGAAACGGCACTTGATCTTCAAACTGCTGCACCTGTTATTACGATGGCATTAATGATGAGATATCGTTCGCTTGAAGATGATACGTTTACAGGTAAGGTTGTCGCGGCACTTCGTAATGAATTTGGCGGACATGCTGTAGAGAAAAAATGAATTTTTTTCAATAATTAGGAAGACTAAGAAGACAGCGTTTTAAAAACAGCGCTTTCTTCTTACCCCATAAAAGTAAGGAAGGTAGTGTTCTAGATGTCAGATCAAATGTTAATTTTAGTGGCATTAGCAGGAATTTTTCTATTGTTATTTTTAGTTATTCGTACCAAATTACACGCATTCGTTGCGTTATTATTAGTCAGTTTAATCGTGGGTATTTTAGCAGGAATGCCTTTAAATGAAGTTGTGACCTCGATGCAAAACGGTATGGGTGGAACCCTCGGATTCGTTGCAGTCGTTGTTGGTTTAGGTGCAATGTTTGGGCAAATGCTTGAAGTTTCAGGTGGAGCAGAGCGATTAGCACAAACGCTTGTTAAGAAATTTGGTGAAGATAAATCACAATGGGCGTTAGGTGTAACAGGTTTCCTTGTAGCGATCCCGGTATTCTTTGATGTTGGATTTATCATTTTAGTACCAATTGTTTATGGTTTAGCGAAGAAAACAGGAAAATCTTTATTATACTATGGTATACCATTGTTAGCAGGACTAGCAGTAACACATAGCTTTATTCCTCCAACACCAGGTCCTATTGCTGTTGCTGATTTAATCGGTGCTGATCTTGGCTGGGTTATCTTATTCGGTACGATTGCAGGTATTCCTGCGATGATCATTGCTGGACCACTTTTTGCAAAATATATTTCGAAAAAATTACATGTTGTTGTTCCGGATTATATGAACTTAGAAGAAATTGAGTATGACAAAGAGTTACCTAGCTTTAAATTAATTGCTTCATTAATTATGATTCCACTTGTATTGATTTTACTGAATACGGTTTCAGGAGTATTATTAGAAGAAGGAAATATTGTACGTTCGATTCTTACATTCCTAGGACATCCTTTCGTAGCATTAACAATTGCAACTATTCTAACTTTTGTCTTCTTAGGAACAAAACGTGGATATTCTCGTCAAGAAGTACAAGATATTGCGACAAAAGCATTAGAACCAGCGGGTATTATTATCTTAGTAACAGGTGCTGGTGGGGTATTTAAGCAAATCTTAATCGATTCCGGTGTAGGTCAAGTTCTTGGTGATATGATGGCTGGATCTGCTCTACCACCAATTTTGTTAGCGTTTTTAATTGCAGCAGCAGTTCGTGTTGCACAAGGTTCTGCAACCGTTTCAATGGTTACAGCAGCAGGATTAATGGCTCCACTTATCGAAATCTTAGGATTACAAGGACCTGTACTTGGATTACTTGTTATCGCGATTGCATCTGGTGCAACTGTACTATCACATGTAAACGATTCAGGGTTCTGGTTAGTAGGACGTTATTTCGGTATTAGCGTAAAAGACACATTAAAATCTTGGACTGTTATGGAAACGCTAATTGGTTTAGTTGGTGTAACAGTAGCGTTAATTTTAGGAGTGTTTATTGGATAATAAAGGATAAGGGACGACCATACCGGTTTTCCCTTTTCTCTCATTTAGGAGGATATTGCTATGGGTAATTATATGATGGGCGTTGACATTGGTACAACAAGTACAAAAGCTGTACTTTTTAATGAAGAAGGAAAGGCTGTTAGTCGATTTGGTGTTGAGTATCCCCTTTACACACCAACACCAGCAACAGCTGAACAAGATCCAGAAGAGATTTTTCAAGCTGTTCTTACAGTTATGAAAAGCAGTTTGTTAGAAGCAAATGTTTCAGGTGAGCAAGTTCGCTTTGTATCCTTTAGTTCTGCCATGCATAGTTTAATAGTTGTTGATGGAGAAGGACAACCGATAACAAAGTCAATTACATGGGCTGATAACCGCAGTGCAGAATATGCTGATAAATTAAAACAAGAACATAATGGACATGAAATCTACTTACGTACAGGCACACCGATTCACCCAATGTCACCTTTAGTTAAGCTGCTTTGGTTAAATACTGAACATAAAGAGTATTTTGCACAAGAAAACAAGTTCATTTCGATTAAAGAGTATGTTTTTTATCGATTATTTGGAGAATATGTGATTGATTATTCAATTGCTTCTGCAACCGGGATGTTTAACCTTGAAAAGCTGGATTGGGATGATGAAGCACTTGAGATTGTTGGTGTAAAAAGAGGACAATTATCAAAACCAGTAAGTACAACTGACAGTATTAGAGGCTTAGATCCGGAATTTTCAAGGTTTACGGGATTACCTGTTGATACTCCATTTATTGTTGGAGCAAGTGACGGGGTGCTTTCCAATCTTGGAGTGAATGCCATTGAGCCAGGTGTTGTAGCAGTAACAATTGGAACAAGTGGGGCTATTCGTGCTGTAACAGATCGCCCTGTAACAGATCCAAAAGGAAGGATCTTCTGCTATGCGCTAACAGATAAGCACTGGGTAATTGGTGGACCTGTGAATAATGGTGGCATGATATTTCGATGGGTGAGAGATGAATTAGCAAACGCAGAGGTAGAAACAGCTAAAAGGCTAGGGAAAGATCCTTATGATGTGTTAACAGAAATTGCGGCTACAGTTGCTCCTGGATCAAACGGATTAATTTTCCATCCATATATGGCAGGAGAGCGAGCTCCTCTTTGGAATGCAAATGCACGTGGTTCATTCTTTGGTTTAGGCTTGCATCATAAAAAAGAGCATATGATTCGTGCAGTCCTAGAAGGTATTATGATGAATTTATACAGTGTTCTGCTTGCTCTTGAGGAATTAATCGGAACTCCGACTCGTGTACAAGCAACAGGAGGGTTTGCTCGGTCAGTGTTTTGGCGACAAATGCTAGCCGATGTTTTTGACCAAGAAGTTACAATTCCAGAAAGTTTTGAGAGCTCATGTTTAGGTGCAATTGTGTTAGGAAAATATGGTCTTGGAGAAATTGAGTCTTTAAGTGAAGTGGAAAAAATGGTAGGATCACTTCATTCACATCAGCCGAATAAAGAAGCAACTGCTGCTTATCGCGAACTCATGCCAATCTTTATTCGCTTACCGAGATTACTTGAAAACGAATATAACGCAATTAGTGAGTATCAAAATAAATTTTAATAAAACTGTATGGCGTGTAAAGGATGTATGACCTTTACACGCCTTTTAATATATTTAATAGAGGAAAAAAAGGAAGATATGTGGAATATCAATTAAAAACAACTAGGAGGAGTTTTATTATGTCTCATTTATCTTTAACAACTTGGAGTCTTCATCGAGAGATTGGTCCATTGCGCTGGACATACTGGGATGATATAGAGAAAACACAAAAAACACGTATAGAACAACAACCGGAAAATACTACATTATTGGGATTACCATCTATATTGGAAAAACAGGGGTTTAAATCACTTGAAGTTTGCCATTTTCATTTTCAAAATACCGAAAATGAATACCTTGTAGAATTGAGAAATGCTTTTGAAAAATCAGGAATAACCTTTCATTGCTTATTATTGGATTATGGTGATATTAGTTCTCCAGATGATGAACGAAGAAAATCTGACATAAAATATATAAAAAAATGGATTGATATCGCTGAGAAGGTAGGAGCAAAAAGTATTCGGGTGATTGCTGGAGAAGCAAATCCGAGTGATACGGCAGCATTTGAACGATCAATCGACAGTTTTCGGCAATTACTTGATTATGCTGAACCAAAAGATGTTCGCGTTGTAACGGAAAATTTTAAATCGCTTACATCAACTAAAGAAAATTGTGAGAAACTCATTAGCTCATTCAATAAGAAATTAGGATTAACGGTTGATTTTGGAAACTTTGAACAAGGAGTTAAATTTGACTCAATTGAAGCTTTAGTTCCTTTAGCTGAGTCTATACATGCAAAAGCGAATTATGATATTAATGGTTTAATAGATAAAGGAGAATTTGAAACGTCATTACAAATTGTAGCAAACAGTGATTACGATGGTCCGATTACGTTAGTATATGATGGTCCGGGTAATTTATGGGATGGAATCAATAAAGTGAGGGAGGTAGCTGTAATATACTGTGAGTAGCAGTTTGATTGCAACGGAGGGATTAGCATGAAGTGTGCTTTGGTTATAGGTGGTTCTGGAATGTTAACAGACCTTTCAATTCTGTTAGCTGAAACTGGCTATCTTGTTTATGTAGTCGGAAGAAGTACTGAGAAAATGAACAATTTATTAAAAAAATCAAATAACAACAAAAATCTTATACCCGTATTTCTTGACTATTCAAATGAGCAAAGCTTGAATAAGAAAATAGATGAAATCATCCAAGAAAACAAGACCATTCATTTAATTGTAGCTTGGATTCATTCATATGCTGAGCATGCCGTTCAATCAATTATAAAACAGATACCGAGTACATCTGAATCATCTAGATTTGTCCATGTACTTGGCAGCCGCTCGAACTTAGATAAAATTAAGACAGAACTGACGATTCCTAATCACTGTTTTTATAGTCAAGTGAAACTGGGATATATGAAGCAAGGCGATGGAAAACGATGGTTGACACATGAAGAAATTTGCAACGGTATTATAAAAGCAATCAATAATAAGAAAAACGTTCATGTTGTAGGGATGTTAAATTAATCACTATTATATTCAAATATGTAAGGAAAATGAAAAAAATGCCTATAACGCTTACTCCTTTATTGAATAAAATATAACGACTATAGGGGTAAAGGAGTGGGGAAAATGTCTAAAAGAAAAGAACAAGTGATTAAGGTTGATACATTAGTTATCCACGCGAAAGAAGTAAAAGTGGTTGAGGATCGTGACAGACATGATGACCACAGAGAAGATGATCGTTATGAAAGAAGAAGAGATCCTTGGGGCATGTTCTGGGGAAGAAGACCAGTTGTAGACGTTGAAGAAGACCGAGATGATTACCAAGAGGACGATAAATAAAAAACATTAAATAGACGGGGAAACTCGTCTTATTTTTTGTAAGTAAAATATTTTTGTTTTTAGTTGAATTTTTATTCAAGTTGTTGTATAAATATATGTATAGTTACATAACGATACATTGAATGTAGAAGGTGAATAGAATGGGCCATCAATTTTCCGATCAACTTCCTTCCTTTGAACAATTTGTTTCTTTGCATGAAGCAAGTGGATTAATAAAAAGTAAAAAAGGTACGTATACAAGAGAACAATTATATCAAGCAGCTGAAAATAGCTGGTATCACATATCCATTTATGACCAAGAGCAACTAATTGCATTTGGAAGAATGATCTCTGATGGAGTTTATCAAGCATTAATTTGTGATGTAATGGTTGATCCTTCTTATCAAAAACAAGGCTTAGGTAAAAAAATAATTGAAGCGCTTTTACAAAAATGTAAAGACTCTGGTATACAATCTGTTCAGCTTTTTTCTGCAAAAGGAAAGCAGCAGTTTTACAAGAAATTAGGATTTGAAGAAAGAGAGCTAGATGCTCCTGGAATGTCACTTATAATATAGAAAACTCAGTGTATAGAAGAAACACTGAGTTTTTTTGCGTCAGTATTTAGTACCAAGTTCTAATAACAAATGGTAAAATATAACATAAGAAGATTGTGAGGAGGAATACAATGTTAGATAGTAATAAAATTAAAGAGATTATACAACATCGTTATCCTTTTTTATTAATAGATAAAGTGATAGAGATTGAAGAAGGGAAGAGGGCGGTTGGAATGAAAAATGTTACAGTAAATGAACCGTTTTTCATGGGACATTTTCCTGAATATCCAGTAATGCCGGGTGTATTAATAGTAGAAGCATTAGCGCAAATGAGTGCGGTTGCCATGTTAATGAAAGCAGGAAACGAAGGCCGGTTGGGGCTATTAGCGGGAATTAATAACTGCCGGTTCAAACATCAAGTAAAACCAGGAGATCAATTAAAGCTAGAAATAGAAATTACCCGTGTAAAAGGTTCGATCGGGAAAGGAAGAGGAATTGCTTCAGTGGATGGGAAAGTCGCTTGTGATACAGAATTAACTTTTGCATTTGGTAAGTAAGGAATGGAGATTACATTAATTAGGCATGGACGTTCTCAGTTAGATGCTAAAAAAAGTATTACATTCCAAGAATTTTTAGATTGGGTAAACCAATATAATTCTCGTGGAGTGGTTGAAGAAACTCATTATCCACAAGAAGCTGTAAAGAAAATGAACGAAGCAAATCTTGTTATCACTAGTGATTTAAAAAGATCGATAGATTCAGCGTACCTTTTAAGAAAAAATGTCAAAGCAATATCAAGCAGTCTATTTCGTGAATTAGAATTACCTGTAACAACTAAAAGTTTCCCAAGCATTAAACTATCTTCAGATACATGGGCCGTTTTGCTTAGAATTTTGTGGTTTAGTGGCTATTCTGCTAACTGTGAATCCTATAAAAGTGCTAAACAACGAGCAGAATTAGCAGCAAATAAAATCATGGAACTTACAACTAAACATCAAAATGTTGTTTTAATAGGACATGGCTTTTTTAATCGGTTACTTGCAAAAGAGCTTCAAAACAAAGGATGGAAAAGAAAAACAAAAATAACCGCAAAGCATTGGGGTGCCATCACTTTTACAAATCATGTTTAATCTTTCTAATCATTTCAGAAGATTCTGTTCTAATCAAATTAACAATTTTTTATATTTGAAAGGATTGAAGATATGGAGTCATATAAAAACATAGAAAATGGGATTGTGCCTTCTGTTTGCTCACTTGATTGTCCAGATCAGTGCGGATTGCTTCTTCATAAAAAAGACGGTCGAATCACGAAAATTGAAGGAGATCCTGACCATCCAGTAACAAAAGGCGCCATTTGTAATAAAGTTCGCCATATGGGAGAGAGAATCTATGATGCTAATAGACTTCAATCTCCTCTCAAACGAGTAGGTAAAAAAGGAGAAGGTTGTTTCGAGCCCATCACCTGGAAGGAAGCCATTGATACGATTGCTACCAGGTGGAAAAATATCATTTCTGACGCGGGAGCTGAATCCATTTTACCATATAGTTTTTACGGAAATATGGGAAGAATTAATTCAGAGGGAATGGATCGACGTTTTTTCAATCGACTTGGTGCAAGTCAGCTTGACAGAACGATATGTTCAGTAGCTGGTTCAAAGGGCTATCGTTATACAATGGGTGGCAGCTATGGAACTGATCCTGAAGACATGACAGATACTAAGTTATTTATTATGTGGGGAATCAATGCAGTTAGTACGAACATGCACCAAATGATGATTGCTCAGAAAGCAAGGAAAAACGGTGCTAAAATCATTGTGATTGATGTTCATAAAAATCAAACTGGGAAAATGGCAGATTGGTTTATTCCTATATTACCAGGAACAGATGGAGCACTAGCGCTAGGAATTATGCATATTCTTTATAAAGAAAATCTAGTAGACCGATCATTTTTAGAACGATATACTATTGGCTTTAAAGAATTAGAGGAACATGTGCAATCATATGAACCCAAACTTGTTTCGAGCATAACAGGAGTTCCTGAAGAAGAAATTTATTCATTAGCCCGAATGTATGGGGAAATCTCTCCATCGATGATTCGAATTGGAAATGGTCTACAACATCATGATAATGGTGGAATGATAGTTCGTACGATTGCTTGTTTACCTGCTTTAACAGGTCAGTGGTTAGTAAAGGGTGGCGGTGCCATTAAAGGAAATTCAGCATTTTTAGCTTTTAACACGAATTCATTGCAACGACCTGATTTATTAAAGCAACAAACGAGAACAATTAATATGAATCAATTAGGAAAAGCACTATTAGACATGAATTCCCCTGTTCAGTCATTGTTTGTATATGGCACGAATCCAGCTGTTGTTGCACCAGATGTGAACAAGGTAAGAAAGGGATTAGAAAGAGAAGATTTGTTTACGGTTGTTCATGATTTGTTTATAACAGAAACTGCTATGTATGCTGACATTGTTTTACCGGCTACTTCTGCCTTTGAGAACATTGATTTTTATACGTCCTATTGGCATCATTACATACATCTGCAGGAGCCAGTTATCCGTCCTATTGGTGAAAGTAAATCGAATACTGATGTTTTTCGAATGCTTGCGAAAGCGATGGAATTCGATGAATCGGATTTTAAGGACGATGATGTGGAATTAATTAAACAATCGTTAAATCAAACAAACAATCCTTACTTAGAGCATGTAACCTATGAAAAATTAAAGAAACACAGTTATATAAAAGCAAATAGAACTAGTCATTTGTTAGATAATTTAAAAACACCTTCAGGAAAGATCGAATTATATTCTCATCAGATGGAGGAAGAGGGTTATCCACCTTTACCTACTTATATCCCGATTTTTGAAGAAAGTGATTTTCCGTTTTTATTTGTCCCTGGACCAAATCATAATTTCTTAAACTCTACATTTTCTCATCAAGATAAACATATGAAGCTCGAAAAAACATCAAAACTTTTCATGAATTCTCTTGATGCAGAAAGACTTGGTATAAATGATGGTGATACTGTGCGAATTTGGAATCAGCGAGGCGAATGTGAATTACCTGCTTCAGTTGGTGAACAAGTTTTACCAGGTGTTGTTGTGAGCCAAGGATTATGGTCAGATATGAAAGGCAAAAACCATATGGTGAATGCGTTAACTCCAGATCGTATTGCTGATATGGGTGGAGGTGCAGTGTTCTTTTCAGGTCGTGTGAATGTAGAAAAAATGTAGTAGCAAGAATAAAATCACTTCAAATGGAAATAAGAAACATGAGGTGATAATGTGATGGATCGTTTCGAACAAGTGTTTAATCAATACAAAAATCAAGCAGATCTAGAGGAAACGAATGTTGAAATATCAAATGATATGAAGATGAATCAAGAGAAAATCATTGCAGTAAGAAAAAACGATGATGGCGATTTAATTGCATTTCAAACAGAATCGGGTAGACAGTTAGACTATATGCAAGCACTTTCAGAGGCAAAAGGCGGTAAGCTAGCACATGTTGATGTTTTTCATAAGTATGGGCGTGACATTCTTCGTAGCGAGCCTGATGGTGATAAAAGTAATAACTTAGATTCTTTACCAGAATTTTAGAGGTTAACAGTCCATTTTATGGGCTGTTTTTTATTGAATTTATAAGTCATATTAGGTATATATCTATTACGTAAATAAGCCTTCTAACATATGTATAAGTAAAACAGTATCTACAAAAAGATATGGTTTAGTAAATGAAAAGGAGGAAATGACATGGGCTTTGGTTGTAACTATGGATGTGGATATGGATATGCACCAGTTGCATCTCCAGGAGTAAATCCATTTGTGTTGATTGTTGTTTTATTTATTCTTCTTATCATTGTAGGAGCAGCTTGGTGCTAAGAAGTAGAAAAAAGGTTGCCCTGGCAACCTTTTTTATTATTTCGGCAAATATAAGGAAAATTACGCTGACACCAAAGGGACTAGGCAATAAGCCAAGTTTTCTTTTATTCAAGAATCATTCCTTTTTGATAACCCCTCATAAAGCCTGATAAAACCTCTTCTACTGAGTCATTTGCTTCAGGAATTTGTACAATTACCTCATTGCGACTTTCTACACTTGTGATTTGAATCGTTTCCATTCTGTTTATATCAAGTTGTACTTTGAGATCTTCTGCAACTTGGTTTGCTTGAAATTCATCTTGTATTAAGTAACGAACATTTTTCAATGATATACCCTCCATTTTTGCGGAATTTGCTTCACCTTATGCTTTGTGTAAAGTAACCATTTCATGTATGAAAAACTTCGTCTATCTTTTCATTGAATAGGGACGTGTCCACAACATTATACATAAACACCATACAATAGCGTAAAAGCTTTAATGAGAGGAGGCTAGCTAAATGCCATGTATTATTAAAAATTTAAAAATTGATAGTGTTAGTGGTGGAGTGATTAATTTTGGTGATTCGTATTGCATTTCACCTAAAAGCATCGAAAAAGCCATAACAGGATCAGGTGGTGGGGGAGTTGGGGACTTTCAATTAGTTATGAATGGTCAGAGTATAACAAATGGTGTTGATCCTGAAGTTTTAGATCAAAATTTACTTGGTAATAATTAAATTCATCATAATAGACCAGAGAGATCCAAGAGTTTCTCTTAATCCAACTCCTGAATCAAGTGGTCCACGTTTTACTCACTTTATGCTAGGCTTCTAACTCTCTAGGATACCCTAAGGAAGCACGTGAAAGATGCAGCAATAGTTCCTTTGAAACAATACTAGGTTGGTCAATCATTGAATAGTGACTGGCATTTGGGATAAGTTTAAATGTTGAATTTGGAACAGTTTTGTGTAGTAAGAATCCCCAGTATGGTACCAAATATCGGTCATGTTGTCCCCATAAAAATGTAGCAGGACATTTAATATGTGGTAAATAAGGAACAAGATTTTCTGTTTGATGATGGTCTAATGCAAGTGAAGCTTGTTGAAGCTCTGTTGGTCCAGTTGGTGTATCAAACGGAAGAATAAACATTTTAAGTAATTCCGGAGTTAACATAGAAGGATAATAAACGCCTTCTCTTAACATTCTTTCAATAAATAATGGTGAAGGGAAAAACTCTTCAGCAACAGGATAACGAATGGATACTACTTTTGGAAGAGGCCAATTTGAGAAGCAGACGCCATCAATGACAACAATACTTTTTACGCGCTCAGGATGAGTGACAGCCAAGATTTGAACAATTCCTCCTCCAAGATCATGGCCAACAAAGTGTGCTGAGGGAATATGCAGTTGATCAAGCGCACGAAGAATATAAGTAGCCTGTTTTGGAAGAGTTAGGTCTTCATAAGGTCCACGATCTGATTTCCCATAGCCTATAAGTTCAACAGCGAGTACGGAGTAATTTTTCTTTAAATAGGGAATAACGCGATCCCATAAATGAGAATTAGTTGGAATTCCATGTATAAGTACAACTACTTCTTTACAGTTTTCGTGATGATAATGACGAACGTTCATCTGATACTTTCCTACATTTATCCGGTTTTCTGCAAACATTTAGTAAATCCCCCTAACGTTCATGCTTCATTGTAATGTATGCAGAACTGAAATTGTGTTGCCTGTATATGATGCAAAAAACCTAATCATTTCGATTAGGTTTTAATCTTCCTTTAATTTTTGATAATCTGGGGAAATTTCTTCTGATACTTCAGTATTGTAACGTAGATTTCCTATGTTCACACGGCTTTCTTTTTCATATAGAACGTTTTTTCTCATATATCGATGGAAGACGCTCTCAAATAAAGCAACTCCAATTGCTGTGATAAGTGATGCAATAAACACATTAGTCGCATAGGTCGTGATTGTCGCTAGGTAAAACCATGTAAGTAACATTGCAATGGCAAAATCAGAAATTGTTGCTGTGAAGTTTGAAGTTCTCGGTAAAAGCATTAAATCTCCTAATATATAAGATACCAAGCCTAAAATTAGGGTAAGTCCTAATATAACTGAAAAGGAATATTGAAATAGCAAGCCAAGCACCACAAAAAGTAAAAGAAATGACACAACAGATTTTATCGCCAGAGCTTTTAAATGGTTCACTTATTTTTTCCTCCAATCTTTGCCCTCTTAATATCATCAATATTGATATCCCTTATGTTAGAAATTGCATCCAAATTCACATCATTATGGATAATAATAAAAATAAAGATAAATACTAACGTAAGAGAAGGACTTTAAAGTAGGAGTGACTATACATGAAACAGCTAACAATGAAGGAATTATCTTTTATAGAAGATGAAATTAGAGCGGAAGAAATTACAGCAAAAACAATGAACTGGTGTGCTTCTCTTTGTGAAGATGAAAACTTAAAAAAGTCATTAGAGCAAATGGCAGAGCAACATCAGCTAAAAGTTGCAGACTTATCACAGCACTTTAATCAATCAAAAATGATGCAATAAAGGAGATTTTACAATGCCTAACAATATAGAAGGACGAGGATTAACGGATCGTGAAATGGTACAACTTTGTTTGGAGCTAGAAAAAGGAAGATGCCGAAGCTTAAGCAGTACGATGTTGGAAACTACTCATAAGGAACTTCGGGATATCTATACCGAATGTTTTGATACTGCATCCAAAAATCATTATGAGTTATATCAGTTAATGGATGAAAAAGGATGGTATAAAACAGAACTTGCAACTGTTGATCAAATTAAGAACGTTCAGGAATATATGCAAAATAATTTACATCCTGATGATCAGTTTAAGTCATAGGAAGTTTGATTTACATATACAAAAAAAGAGCAGTTCTGCTCTTTTTTTGATGTTTAAGCCATCAATTTAACATTGAGACGTATATGAAAAATAGGTAGTTTAATTTTGTACATGGATTTTTTTGCATTGGACATAATGAGTTTTGAAGGTCTTATAGAAAGTGTTTCTTAAAAGAGCTAAGAGGAAAAGGAGATCATCATGAAAGAAAACAATAAACAGTTTCAACAAGATGCCGATCAATACAAAATGCCGCAAGCATTACAAGAACAACAAGACGTTACCTATAATGTTGGCTATGAAGCATCAACAGGAAACCAAACAAATCCAAATCATGATATATCAAAAAAAGAAAATCGCTCATAAAGATTTATAATGAAGGAGTGTTTAGGAATGACGGTTAATAAAGCAAACGAAAACACTAAAGATCTTGCAGGGAAGATTTATGATGTGAAAGACTATCAAGCAACTGATACATTATCTGCTGGAATAGCGACAACTCATGAACAAGCTTCTGATGCATATATGGAAGGTGAAATACACCCTGTTATTGATGATGTAAACGGTAAAGATGTTGAAGTGAAAAGAGAAGGTTACGAAAAAGAATCACGATAAGAACAAAGGTAAGCCATTTTTTATGGCTTACCTTTTTACATATTTCACTTTTTCTGCAAAGTAAATACTTTTTACATGGCTGGTTAAACTACGAATAGTTATTAGAAACGGAGGTTTTTAGAATGGAGTCACATCATTTGCGGTTAACAGCTTCTGAAATTGGAGGACTTTGGACTAACTATGTATCATATAGTATGTTTGTTTGTGTGTATAAATATTTTTTAGCTCATGTCGAGGATCATGAAATAAAAACTGTTTTAGAACATGCATTAGATTTAGCTCAACAGCATATTGAAGTTGTAACGAAGATCTTTAAGGAAGAGGAACATGCATTACCTGAAGGATTTACTGAAAAAGATGTTGATATAAAAGCACCGAAATTGTTTATAGATGAATTTCTCCTTTTTTATACGAAACAAATGACAAAGGGAGCACTTGTAACTTATAGTACCTTACTTCCACATACATTTCGAAATGATATAAGAGAACATTTTATGTCTTGTATCTCCTCAACAATGGAATTATTCAATGATGTAACAAAAATTATGTTGTCTAAAGGATTACAAGTGAGAACACCTTACATACCTTACTTAAAAGAAGTAGACATGGTTGAAAAGCAACACTTTTTAGCTGGTTGGATTGGTGAACAAAGACCTTTAACGGCGATGGAGATTACAAATTTTCATGCAAATTTACAAACAAATTTCCTTGGAGGCACTTTAGTAACAGCATTCGGACAGGTTGCTCGGACTGAAGATGTGCGAAGGTATATGAGGGAAGGAAAAAAATTAGCAAATAAACATACAGAAATTATGAGTAAATATTTAAAACATGATGATCTTCCTGCTCCAACTCCATGGGATGCTTATGTGCTAGTGACAAAAGAACCTCCTTTTTCAGATAAATTGATGATGTTTCAAGTATCTATGATGTCTGCTGCGGGTATGGGGAATTATGGAACAGCTATAGCAGGAAGTCCGAGACGTGATATTGCTGCAGAATATTCCAAGTTATTAGGAGAGGTTGGTTTATTTGCAGAGAATGGGGCAAGCTTACTGATTAAACATAAGTGGATGGAGCGTCCACCACATGCAGTTGATCGGAATGAATTGATGAAATAGTTAGGTGTGAGGTGTTCTTAGTTTTCTAATTGAAAATGTTGAGAAGGGTTAGACGTGTGTGAATAAAATAGAAGCAATTTTTTGGAGTGTTGCATTGCCTGGATTAGGGCAACTACTTAATAAGAAATATATTAAAGGCATTACCCTTGTTGCGTTAGAAATCATTATTAATGTTCAAGCAAATTTTAATACGATTATCATAAATAGTTTTCACGGAGAAATTGAAAAAGCGATCTATAATACAAATTATCAATGGCTTATGTTTTACCCTTGTTTGTATTTCTTCAGTATTTGGGATGCTTACAAAGATGCTGCTGGTGAACAAGGGAAATACTCTTTTTTACCTTTTGTGTTCGCAGGCTATTTTGTTACAGTTGGACTGATTTATTCATCTAAGTTTAAAATTTTCGGAATAATATTTGGTCCGGTTTGGCTACCCATTTTAGCTGTTATTCCGGGATTAATAGTTGGGTTTCTGTTAAAAAGGCTGTTAAGATAAATTTTAAAAAAGAGGCCCTAGGCTTCTTTTTTGTGACTTCTCTTATAAATGAAAAATAACTGATATGCTCACATAAATATCAATTATCATCATAAACATGATGATAAAAGGTAAAAGAGGGAATTGAATGAAAAAACACAACAAAAATTTTAATACCTTTCAAGAAGCACAGAAAGTATTAGGGGAAGATTTTTGGGATGTCCTTTCGGATGCATACCCTTTAATTGGACCTCGAGCAGATATCCTTCAGTCTGAGGTAGAAATGGTTATTATTATGGATATACCAGGAATAAAAACGCATCAAGATATAAAAATTTTCCTGCAAGACCCATACCTAGTCATTCAAGGTGAGATTCCAAATATTGAAGTTCCACACTATGAGTATCTCCAACAAGAAAGGTTTTATGGATCTTTTAGAAAGAAGATTAAAATGCCTTCTAATGCTATATATCAGCAATTAAAAGCTTCTTACCGTCAAGGTATTCTTCAAATCAATATTCCAACTTCAGGTCGTACCTCATCAGAAGATGTTACTGTTCCAATTGAGTTTTTCAATGAATAACTAGGGGTGACAATTCAGTGGTAAATATAAAAATAGGTGAACTTAAGATTCAAGAGGTAGGATCAACTTCAGGTGTTTTTTCGGGAAAAAACCTACAGAAGGACTTTTCGCACTATAGTAAAGAAACGGCGGGGTTTGGCACTGTTGACGGTAATTTTAACAAAGTGGGTAAAAACATAGGTATGTCAAAGCATGATCAAATAATTGATCAAGGTTTTGTTACTGAATAGTACTAATTGATTTATACAATTAATACTATTCAGCATTTATCTTCTGTTAATAGGTGTATCGATCACATCGTCATCTTTAAACAAAATGAAATTTTCAGAAGCTTTATTAAAATTGCCATAAATTGAACCAAATCCATTTTTTCGGTCTGAGGAAGAAGTCCAATTTAATTGTGTATTTGTACCAACAAATATTCCTGAGTTCGTATCAATTACATATACTTTAATCGCATCAAATTGTACAAATGGACTAGAATAGCTCATAAAAGTTCACCTACACTTGCATTCCTGGTGCCGGAATCACTTCATTTGCCATAATAGGCGTGTCAATTGCATCATTATCTAAAATTACATTATAGTTCGCAGGAAATGTATTAAAAGCTCCTAAAATTAAACCAATCGAAAAGATATTTTTATTATGTGAATCCCAACCGTTCGCATTATTTTGGCCGATAAACAAACCAGCGTTTGTTTCTTGTGCGTTAATAGCAATTGTATTAAAGATGATTGAATTTGGCATGTTACCCCTCCATCCTTATGGTATATAACAACCTATGTAAATACAGAATAAATCGTTACAAAATACGAATTGAGTTGAAGGAAATGAGCAAAATAGATGATTTGTTAAAAAATATAGAGGAAATAAATAGCAAATTAACGCGAATTGAATCTCTTTTGCAAAATAAGGGAAATACAATTAATATTGAGACTCTTACAATGAACGAACCAACATTAAATGAGTTAGTGTTTAATATTGATGCTGTTGATGTAAAAGAAAACAGTGGCTCTCTTAATATTGGCACAACCTTCAATCCAACAGTTGTTAACGAGAAAGAAAAGCAAAAAAAGAAAGAGGAAGAAAAACATAAAGAGGAAAAAGAAAAGGAAAATGAAATTACTATTTTCGTAAATGGGGAGCACAGGAATTATTCTATCGAAAGAGGTGTCTAGCATGAAGTTTCCCGCGCCAATTATGAATATTCGCAACTTAAATATCGGAACAGTGGAAGGTGCCTCATGTGTGAATATAGGAAACAATTTTCCGAATAACTTTACAAGTCATAAAAAACAAGTTCAAGGCTTTGGATCTATTTCAGGTGATTATAATAATATTCAAGATATCATTTCACAAGGACTAACGAAAAGCCAATTTGAAATGATTAATCAAGCAAAAGGATAAACCCTAGACTATAAAAGCTGTGGTGAAATATGAAACCAATCATTGATTATAAAATACCTAAAAAAATTTTGACTCCCACAAGCGGTTTCTTATATGGATATACTCATTCATTGAATCCTTATGCCGGCTGCTCATTTGGTTGTTCTTATTGCTATGTTAGGCAAAGTCCGGTAGGGTTGTTTCGGAAGCAGGAGTGGGGGTCATGGGTTGATGTGAAACAAGATTCTCACGAGAAACTCTCTCGTGAAATGATGAATTTAAGAAAAAGAGACAAGCCTGTAACAATATTCATGTCTTCAAGTACTGATCCCTATCAGCCTGTTGAATATAAAGAACAAATAACAAGGGGGTTACTTGAGGCTATGGCTGAAAACCCACCAGACTTTTTATTTGTACAAACAAGAAGTCCATTAGTAACCAGAGATATAGATTTGTTTCACAAACTGCAGGAGAAGCTAAGGATTAGTATAACAGTGGAAACAGACGATGATGATGTTCGCAAGCGCTTCACTCCGCAGGCACCACCAATACAAGCAAGATTAAAAGCTATTTCAAAGCTTAAAGAGGCTAATTTGCCTGTTCAAGTAGCAGTTGCACCAGTACTACCATTTACAAATGAATTTCCAAAAATTCTTTCAAACTTAGTAAGTCGAATTGTTATTGATGATTACTCAGGTGATGGGAGTCAAGGTAAAAGAAGTGAGAGATTGAATGTAAGAGAATTGTACAAAACTGAAGAATTAGATACTTGGTACGGAAAATATACCTATCAAGTTGCAGTAGAAAAGTTAAAGCAATCACTTTCTTCAGATCAAATATTGATTAGCCAAGAAGGCTTCATGCCATATTAATGACGAATAGAAACCCTCTTGTTAGATAAACTATGACAAGATGAAATTTCATAGAAAGAGGGGACAAGCTTTGCGAGCTGTTCGCAGAAATGAAAAACAAATCGAAACAATCTATTGGTTTTCAATTATTGGCTTTTTATTTAGTGTTATCTATACCATTGTGGTTATGACAAAAGGAGCTCAAGTAATCGATAAAATTGATTATATTTATAACCGCAACCAAAGAGAATCAGAAAGAAAATGGAGAATGACTTTAAAATAGGAGTGGTGCAAAATGAATCAAGAAAAACAACTTGCAGATGAATTAAGTAAAATGATTGAAGAAGATCAAATTCCTTTATCTATTACAGAAGATATCCATGAAATTAGTGGAAGTTTACGATCGGGTAATATGAGTTTAAATGACTTAAAAGGAAAAGATGCATTTATAGAAAAGGCTATAAATGAGGCTAAAAGTCGTTTACATATGTGAGGAATAACGAATGTAGTCAATGACAGGTTAGGCGTAGTATTACAATTTACATGACTACGCCACTGTCTATCTAGGTACAGCAATCGGAAATTTTATCGTAAACTTTGTTCCAACCCCTTGCTTGCTTTCAATTGAAATGCTTCCCTTCATCCCCTTTATAATACTAAACACGACCATCATGCCTAGTCCTGTTCCTTTTTCCTTTGTTGAAAAATAAGGTTCCCCAATCCGATTGATTTGCTCTTGTGACATGCCAATTCCGGTGTCAGATATCTCAATTAAAACGTGTTTATTTAAGATCGATGTATATATTTTTAATGTTCCACCATCTGGCATAGCTTCTATACAGTTTTTGGTGATGTTTAAAAAACATTGCTGAAATTGTTGCTTGTTGCCCTGTATAACACATGTTACAAGATCTGATTCGATTACTACAGAGTTCATATTCGCATAAGAGGAGATAATGTCTTCAATATATTTAAGGTGAATACCTATATCAAGCAACTCCCAATAGGCAGGTGCCGGCTTTGCAAATGTTAAATAATCATTAATAATGTTTGAAGCAGTGTCAAGCTCATCAATTGCAAGCTTAATATACTCATCTCTTTTCTCTTTCTCAATAGTGTCACTTTCTAACACAAGTTGTAAAAATCCTCTTGTAACAGTCAAGGGGTTACGCACTTCATGAGAAACACTAGCAGCAAGTTGACTAACTACTTCAGATTTTTCAGTTTTAATAATTTTTTGCCTTAGAGAGATTGTTTCTCGAATGCTTTCAAATATATAACCAACAACAAATATAGCGACTGTTGGTGAGAATAACATCATAATTGTATGAATTGAGATTATTTCTTCTTTATTTGTGAACACAAATAAAAAAATGGTAAAAACGAAAGTAACATAAACCATCGTCTCAAGCTTCTTTGAAATGTTTGAATTCAAGAAAGTGGAAGACATGAAACCACACACTAACCCTAATACCCCATACATAATTAAAAAGGAAAAGTATGTGTCGGTTACACCATAAAAGAAGGTAAATACGATAACAATGACAATAAATAAAATGGTCGAAGTAACAATTCCGCCATAAAGCCCTCCGATTATATAAGGAATAAGCTTTAAATCCTCAACAAATGAACTTTCTAAGGGAAAAGGAATACAAAGGGTAATTGTTATGGCAGAAGCCATACCAATGACAACTTTATTTTGGTGATGACCTGTTTTTTCTGACCAAAGATGCTGAAGGAAGATTCCAACCAAAATAAAAAGTAAATTCAATAAAAATTCATTTAGCATATTACAACCTTGCTTTCATCTTTAATTTCAAACCTAAGCAATGTTTGTATTCGGCTAAATAAATATAAAATCCTCTTATTTCTATAAAAATTAACAAACTTTACATAGAGAAAATTGTAATTGATTAAGTTAATGAAGTATTGGTTACATTTGGGCGTTATATCTTTTCTTACTATCCCCACACTAGTAGTGTAAGTTAATTTAACGATACTTTCTTAAAGGGAGAGATTTTATGTTTTATCATGTAAAGGAACTGCAATATAACGCAAAGCCAAGTCAACCAGACCCGGTATATGCAAAAAAATTACAAGAAATCCTTGGTGGACAATATGGGGAAATGTCAGTTATGATGCAGTACCTTTTCCAAGGCTGGAACTGTCGTGCTGAAGGAAAATACCGTGATATGATTTTGGATATTGCAACAGAAGAAATTGCCCATGTAGAAATGATCGCCACAATGATTGCCCAACTACTTGACGGTGCACCAGTACAAGACCAAGAGCAGGGGGCAAAAGATCCTGCAGTTGAAGCTGTTTTAGGCGGAATGAACCCTCAACACGCTATTGTAAACGGACTTGGGGCACAACCAAATGACAGTGTAGGCTTCCCTTGGACAGCACGCTATACAATTGCAAGTGGAAACTTATTAGCAGACTTCAGGGCTAATTTAAATGCGGAATCACAAGGTAGACTTCAGGTTTGTCGTTTATACGAAATGACAACAGATCCTGGAGTAAGAGATATGTTATCATTCTTGATTGCGCGTGATACAATGCACCAAAACCAATGGATGGCAGCAATTGAAGAAATTGAACAAACACAAGGTGCGATTGTACCAAGTAACTTTAACCAAGAGTATGAGAAACAAGAGGTATCTTACTCATTTATGAACTTCTCTGAAGGAGAAGACAGCAGCACTGGTAACTGGGCACATGGACCAACACTAGATGGACAAGCGAATTTTGAATATATCCAACACCCAGAGCCAATGGGACAAAAACCACAATTACAACCAGGCCCAGCCTATATGCATGGAACAAATCCTAAAGATATGCGTATCCAGCAAGGGATGGGAAAATTAGAACCGAATCAATCAGCAAATAACAATGTCTTTTCAAAATCACAGCAACCACAAAACCAAAACTTCTAAAATAATGAACCCAAAGCATCTACCATGTTGGTAGGTGCTTTGGAGTTAGAAAGGAATGAAAACTTTGGAAAAGGATCATTTTGGTAAAAACTTAAGTATAGATGGTAAAAGAAAAGAGGAGCACTTAGAAATAAGCTCTACAGGTTATGGATTAGAATCTGTAACTTCATCTGATCCAACTAAATTAAATGAAAAGCAACAGTCAACGTGTGGAGGATTATAACAGGTTGAACTCTTGAAAAGAAGAATGGTCCTCCTCACTCTGAAGATTCATGATACCATTGGTATTAAGAATGGTATATAGAGGAGGACATTTTTCCATGGAAAAGACATATAAGGTTTTTGTGTATGGTACACTCCGTGAACATGAATTCAATCATCATTTGCTAAATGGAGCAGTGTGTCTTGCGAAGCAATGCTGGACTTATGGAATTCTTTTTGATACAGGTTTAGGTTATCCAGCGATGATTACAGATAAGGTAAAAAGAATATACGGAGAGTTATATCAAGTAAATGAAACTATATTAGAAAAGCTAGACTGGTTAGAGGGCTACAAAAAAGAAGGGATCAATAACGAATACGAACGAATAACTCAAACCATTTTTACTGATCATCACTCAGAACAAGCCCATGTATATTGTTACATACATAAAAAAGTAGAAAATCTGCCTATGATTAAAGGTGGTGACTGGAAATGTCACCTATATACAAATAAATCTAAATTACTTTATTTTGCTTATGGTTCATGTATGGATAATGAGAGATTCAAGCTAGGGAAAGTAGAGCACTTGTTTGAAAACATCGTAGGCTGTGGTCATGCCACAAATTTTTCTTTAGCCTTTACGGTTCATTTTCATGACGGAAGTCGCGCGGATATGATAGAAGCAGATGATCTTGTAGAAGGAAAAGTATATGAAATAAATCAGGAAGCCTTGCATTATTTGTATGAACGAGAAGGAGTATTAGCTAACATTTACCGCCCTGCATTTATAAATGTAGTGATAAATGGTGTCATACATAAAAATGTCCTTACATTTCTTGTTAAGAATAAGAAGGAAGAAGTTGCACCACCTGAACATTATTCAAATGAAATACTAAGAGGTGCGAAGGGATTAGTGAGTAGTGGTTATTATCGTAAGTTGCAAAATAAACTATTAACTTTATAGTAGGAATGACATATTGATATTTTAATATAGTAATTTATAACTGCAAACTTTATCATTTTATTTCCTGAATATGATGATCACGAACTTTCATTGAAATATAAAGAAAAATTGACTATAATCGACAGTAAGAGACATTAAGTATGACATGAAAAAGACATCAAGAAAAGAATTAATGTGCTGGTTAACCGAACACATAGTGAAGACGCATTAATCTTAACTTTTTCAAGGATTACATGTGAGACAGGAGCAAGAAAGAATGCGTTTAGTTAGATTAGAGCGATGCTCATCGGGAATAAAGCTAGGAAGATCTATTTATAGTGAAAATGGCAAAATTCTACTAACAAAAGGAACGGAACTTACTGATAGCTTTATTAACAGACTTAAAAATCTTAATATTAATACAGTATACATAGAAGATACAGCATCAGAAGGTATCGATATTATTGAATCTATACCTGTTGAATTATTAAATGAAGCAACGAATGTTATTACAGATGGATTAAATACAATTGCAGATATAAATATTACGAAACCTACCGTCAAGGGTATGATGGAAACGGAAAAAACAATTAGAAATTTTCAACGTATATTCAAGGATATTTTAACGATCTTAACCGAAAACCCAACTGTCCTAAATCTGCTTGCTACCACAAAAATACATGAAAGTCATGTGTATACCCATAGCTTGAACGTAACAATCTATTCGTGTCAGCTTGCAATAAAAAACGGTCTTCAAACAAAAGAAATTGAAGAAATTGGCTTAGGAGCATTATTACATGACCTTGGAAAAATCTTCGTAAAGCCTGAAGTGCTAAACAAGCCTGGTCGATTAACACAAGAAGAATTTGAACAAATGAAATCACATTCACAACTAGGTTTTGATATTTTAAGAAAAGTACATGAAGTACCTTATGTTGTTGCGCATTGTGCTCTTCAGCATCATGAAAGAATTGATGGAGCGGGTTATCCAAGGGGACTGAAAGGAAACGAAATTCATCACTATGCAAAAATTTTAAGTGTGGCTGATGTGTTCGACGCGGTAACAAGTCACAGAGTCTATCGCCCAGCTATGCTTCCACACCAGGGAATGGAGCTTTTGTATTCGGGAAGTGGCACGCAATTTGATACAGATCAATTGAAGTTATTTAAAGACTGCATTGCGATCTATCCACAAGGACTAACTGTTAAATTAAATGACGGAAGAACAGGAATTGTCACTAAATACAATTTCCATTCAGTAGGACGGCCGGAAATCCGGATCATTCGTGACGAAGAAGACCAGGAAGTAGCACCATACGAAATTGATTTATCATCTTCAGGAAACCTTACGCTGGAAATTGTAGAAGCTGATGCATTGTTATAAATTATAGAGTAGATGACCCATGCACTTGAAATTGGTGCTGGGTTATTTTGTGTTGAGCGGTGTTTTCCTGTCGGGATAAGAACGAAGGTGTAACAGCATAATGTGTCTCGATAGAGGGAGAATTGGGACAGAGACTGGTAGAAGCAAGCATGAAGTGTCTCGAAACATGGGGAATCGGGACAGAAACTGGTGGAAGCAAGTATGATGTGTCTCGATACATGGGGAATCGGGACGGAAGCTGGTAGAAGCAAGTATGATGTGTCTCGATATAAGGAGAATCGGGACAAAAAACGTGAGAGGCAAGCAAGATGTGTCTCGATAGAAGGAGAATCGGGACAGAAAACGTGAGAAGCAAGCATAATGTGTCTCGATAGAGGGAGAATCGGGACAGAAACTGGTAGAAGCAAGCATGATGAGTCTCGATAGAGGGAGAATCGGGACAGAAACTGGTAGAAACAAGCATGATATGTCTCGATAGAAGGAGAATCGGGACAGAAAACGTGAGAGGCAAGCAAGAAGTGTCTCGATAGGCGGAGAATCGGGACAGAAACTGGTAGAAGCAAGCAAGAAGTGTCTCGATAGAGGGAGAATCGGGACAGAAACTGGTAGAAGCAAGCATGAAGTGTCTCGATACATGGGGAATCGGGACAGAAAACGTGAGAGGCAAGCATGAAGTGTCTCGATATAAGGAGAATCGGGACAGAAACTGGTGGAAGCAAGTATGAAGTGTCTCGATACATGGGGAATCGGGACAGAAACTGGTAGAAGCAAGCAAGAAATGTCTCGATACATGGGGAATTGGGACGGAAACTGGTAGAAGCAAGTATGAAGTGTCTCGATAGAGGGAGAAACAGGACAGAACCTGGTTGAAACAAGTATGAAGTGTCTCGATACATGGGGAATCGGGACAGAAAACGTGAGAGGCACGCATGATGTGTCTCGATATAAGGAGAATCAGGACAGAAACTGGTAGAAGCAAGTATGAAGTGTCTCGATAGAGGGAGAAACAGGACAGAACCTGTTTGAAACAAGTATGATGTGTCTCGATACATGGGGAATCGGGACAGAAAACGTGAGAGGCAAGCATGAAGTGTCTCGATACATGAGGAATCGGGACAGAAACTGGTAGAAACAAGCATAATATGGGTATTTCGGGCATATGTGGGAATTGTATGCGATGTGGACATGGCTGCCTACATTCTTAGCTGCTAGTTTTTACAACTAATCACCTGAGGTTTCACATTGGATTATCGCCTTTTCCTCATTGCTTTCAAGTAGAATTGCAGGAGGGATTGGATGTGTGGTAGGGGGCATTGCTCGATAAATTATGGGGTGGGAGTGGGTTTTCATACTATTAGCGATTGGACCAGTTCTTGGAATCGTAACTATTGATCAAGTTTAAATTTTATGAGTTAACAGCAATTGGAGGGAAATAAAAATGAAGATAAAGCAACAAGAATTTGAACAAAATCAATTGAAGTATATGATAAGATCTGCAGAAGAAAACGATGCATTCGTCTTATCAGAACTGAGAGTTAGGATTGATGGTGAAACGGAAAATCTAGACAGAGAACCCGGTGAAGCATATATAGATGAAGCTGGTTTTAACCAGTTAATAAAAGAAGATACTGAAAAGCAATGCAACCTTTTTTTGGTCGTTGAAGTAAATAATAAAATTGTAGGTTTTTCACGATGTGAGGGAAGTGGGTTGAAAAGATTAGCTCATAAAGTGGAATTTGGAATTTGTGTGTTAAAGGAATTTTGGGGATATGGTATTGGAAGAAATCTTTTAGGTGAATCTCTAAAATGGGCTGATTCTACTGGTATCAAGAAAGTAACGCTTAGTGTTTTAGAAACCAATGTTACCGCAATTGAGCTTTACAAAAAATTCGGTTTTGAAGTAGAAGGCATACTAAAAAATGATAAGTTGCTATCTGATGGACAATATTATCATACTATGATTATGGGAAGACTATATAAAAAAATAAAATGAGTTTCAAAAGGATTTTTTGTTTGGTAATTGAATGGGTAACTTTAGGATTTGGAAAATATTACAATAAATGTTATAATGGAAAAAGCTCTAAATGGTAGGAGGTTTTCCAATGCAGATGGGGGCATTTACTGTTTATCTTATATTAATCGCAGCCATTGTCATTGATTTCTTTTGGCTTGATGTTGAACAAAAGAGATGGGGCTGGATGAAAAATTGGTCCAGGTTACATAAGGGGTTATTTTTCTCTGGATTTATTGCCTTAACTGCATGTATTTATATTGGCCTAAGCTTGAATTATATGTAAAGAAAGCTCTCAATTTGATAGCTTTCTTTTTTAGGTTAAGGAGGAACAATGGATATTTTTCTAAAAATTCTAGTCTATGTTGTATTTATTTTAGGATCGCTATATTTTTTCTTTGGTAGAATCAGCTCTGAAAGTAAGGAAAAAAGAAAGCATATTAGATTCATAATGTTAGTAAGTATTGTTCCATTAAGCTATTACTATTGGTTCAAGTATTAAAGTTAAGAAGGCATTTATCCTTAAGGCTGAAACATTTTTATTTACAAGTTAGTGATAATCTATACCTGCAATTGTTATTATATGGTATTATTGCAAGGTAATTTTAGATATAATGAGGTTTTTTAAAGGAAGTGTAATTCTTGTCTACGAAACTACTAATTAGTGAAAAATATAGCGCTGATTGTGTAAATTGTTTTGGGCTTTGTTGTGTGGCCTTACCTTATGCAAAATCAGCAGACTTTGCTAAAGATAAAGCTAGTGGATCGCCATGTGAAAATCTTCAAGAAGATTATCGCTGTAAAATTCATAAAAACTTACGAAATACAGGATATCGCGGGTGTACAGTTTATGAATGCTTTGGGGCAGGACAGAAGGTTTCCCAAATGACATATAAAGGGAAAGATTGGCGTGAACACCCAGCAATAGCGAAAGAAATGTACGATGTGTTTCCAATTATGCAGCAGCTTCATGAAATGCTTTGTTATTTAACAGAAGCATTACAGCGAGCAGAAGCTAAACCTATTTATAAAAATCTAAGAGATATGATTGAGAAAACGGAGGCTCTCACTGCTCAAAATCCTAAGTCTATACTCGAGTTGAATCTCCATGTCCATAGAGCTGGTGTGAGTGAGTTACTACAAAAAGTAAGTGAGCTAGTCCGTTCACAAGCAAACAAAGCTCAAAAAAGACATGAAAAAAGAAGTGATTTTATAGGTGCGAAGTTAAGAACAGCTAACCTAAAAGGAGCAAATTTAAGAGGAGCACTGCTTATTGCAGCTGATTTAAGAGAAGCTGATATGAGAGTAACTGACCTTCTTGGTGCAGATTTACGTGATGCAAACTTAAGTGGAGCAAATTTAACGGGATGTATTTTTCTAACACAAGCTCAAATAAATTCCGCTAATGGAAATCGTGATACGAGGTTACCACTTGGTTTAAAAACACCAGATCATTGGCTGGTGAAATAGTAAAGTATTCCCCATCTATAATTAATAATAATATTATGTTAACTAATTGTCAATTATGTTATTTTGCAATAATGAAGATGTGATTTTATTAAAGAAGTTTTGCCAAGTAAAAGGAGTGAACGTATGGCCAGCAAAACATGCTTAATAACTGGTGGAAATTCGGGTATTGGAAAAGCTGCAGCCATTCAACTAGCAAAACATGGGGTGAAAATTATTATCGGTTGCAGAGATGAAAAAAGAGGTTTGGCTGCATTAAAAGAAATAAAGGAGAAAAGTAACAGCAATTCTGCGGAATTATTACTACTAGATATGAGTTCTCAACGTTGTATTAGATCTGCAGTAAATGAATTAATATCTAATCACAGCCTCATCGACGTTCTTATTCACAATGCAGCTGATTTTGATATAAGTAGAAAAGCACCTCAATATTCAGATGAAAACATCGAAACTGTTTGGGCAACAAACCACGTTGGACCTGTTTTGTTGACAGAACTATTACTAGATAAACTAAAACAAAGTGAACAAGGTCGAATTATTACAATTGCTTCACAAGGTTTAGTTTTACACCCGTTTTTAAAAATCAATTATGCTAATCCTGAATTTACCAACGAGAATTTTCGAGTTGAAACAGCGTATTATCAATCAAAACTTGCTCAAGTGATGTACACATATTGGCTTTCCGATAAGTTGAAAAACACAAAAATTACAGTGAATTGTATAAGAGTAACCAATGTGAAAATTGATATTGAACGTTATCCAAACTTATCTCAACTTATGAAGTTTATGTATTCAATAAAAAGTAAGTTTTCCCTCTCTCCCGATGAAATGGCTCAAACATACTTATATTTAGCAACATCACCTGAGTTACAATCAGTTACCGGAAAGTACTTTGACGAAAAAAATAGACTAGTAACTTCATCAAAGTTCAGCAAAGATAAACATCAGATTGAGAAATTGATGGAGGTAACCGCAAAGTATATTTTTACTGACTCATAATCTTCATAATCTTTACTAGATGTTAAAAAGATTGGAGAAATAAGTCAGTATTTGCGCTTCCCCAGGAAATGATGCAATATAAAAAAGGTAGAAACTAGAGGTAGTATTTTGTAAACGTTTAATTATTGAGTATAAAATGACAGGGATTAGTACTCAAAAGTTTAAACAAGAATATTCTTAAAATTAATGTTGAAGTTCACGCGAATTGTGTTAAAATGTATTTAATTCAAAGGCTATGTGTAACTGGCGAAACGCGGATAACCGTGAGGGAGCACATAGTGTCGAAGCCGTTCGCCTGGGCAAAGGTAAGGGAAATCTCCCCTTGCCTTTTTCTGTTTAATAGGAGAGGATAATTCGAGTAAACTATGTTATAATTCCATTATTCTATTAAAATGAAAATATTCATAAAATTTGAAAACTTACCTGATGAAAAGAGGAGATCGAAAGATGAGTACAACAACATTAGAAAAAGTAAAGACAATTAAAACGTTAAATAACATTGCGGAAGTCGGTTTAAATGTATTTAACAAAGGTAATTACGCTATCGACAATAATAGTGAAAACCCTGATGCAATTGTTCTTCGCAGCTTTAACATGCATTCAATGGAATTTGCAAACAACTTAAAAGCTATTGCACGTGCAGGTGCGGGCGTAAACAATATTCCAGTTGATAAATGCACAGAGCAAGGTATTGTTGTATTCAATACTCCTGGTGCGAATGCAAATGCAGTAAAAGAAATGGTACTAACAACTCTGATGGCTTCTTCACGTAACCTTTTTGCAGGTGTTGAATGGACGAAAACATTAGATGGTGAGGGCGATCAAATTCCTAAGCTTGTCGAAGCGGGCAAAAAACAATTTGTTGGGAAAGAGATCAAAGGTAAAACGCTAGGAGTTATCGGTTTAGGTGCGATTGGTGCGCTAGTAGCGAACGACGCTCTTGGGCTAGATATGGATGTGATCGGATTCGACCCATTTATTTCTGTAGATACTGCTTGGAATTTATCTCGTAAAGTTCAACGTGCAATGAGCCTTGAGCAGCTTTATGCTAACTCTGACTATATTACAGTACACGTTCCATTAACTAACGATACAAGAGGTATGTTTAACCAAGAAACATTTAGCATCATGAAGCAAGGTGTTCATATTATGAACTTCTCACGCGGTGAGCTTGTAAATGAGGATGATATGAAGGTAGCATTAGAAAGTGGAAAAGTAGGGAAATATGTAACAGATTTCCCTAATCAAAACGTTTTAAAAATGACAAACGTTGTACCGATTCCACATCTTGGGGCATCTACACAAGAATCTGAGGAAAATTGTGCAATTATGGCAGCACGTCAAGTGAAGGAATTCTTAGAAACAGGAAACATTCGTAATTCAGTAAACTTCCCGAATGCGTCTCTTCCATACACAGGAAAACGTCGTGTAGCAACTTTCCATAAAAACGTGCCAAATATGGTTGGTCAAATTACTCAAGCCATTTCAAGCTATAACTTGAATATTGCAGACATGGTAAACAGAAGCCGCGGTGAGTATGCATACACAATGATTGATATTGACAACGAAGTAAATGGGGACATCATTCCTCAATTAGAAGAGAAAATTACTCAAATTGAAGGTATTGTGACAACTCGTTTAATCTAATATAGTCTATATTTTTATTCAGGTTGCTGTAAAACAGCAGCCTTTTTTGTGTTTCAAAAAGTCACTATAGAAGAAGTAATGAGTGATTTTTTGTAAAATATAAACAATAAGACCACAATTGATTGTTAGGAAGTGACCTGAATGTGTTTAATTAATTTTGCGTACAAAATAGATCCAGTATATCGTCTAATACTTTCTGCAAATCGTGATGAATTTTATAAACGATCTACAGCTCAAGCTGCGTTTTGGGAAGATGTCCCATCTATATTAGCAGGAAGAGACTTAGAGAAAATGGGAACATGGATGGGAGTTACAAAAAACGGCCGATTTGCAGCACTTACGAATTACCGAAGCTCAGCCATTGATAAGAAACAACTACGTTCACGTGGTGAATTAGTGAGTCGATTCCTGCAATTCAATGAAAATCCCAAGGACTACTTGGATAAGATACAAAAAAATCGTGAATATTACCCAGGATTTAATTTACTTGTTGGAGATCAAGATGCACTTTACTATTATTCAAACGTAGAAAATCAAATAAAATTACTTGAACCAGGTTTGTATGGCTTAAGTAATTCCTTACTTGACACACCATGGCCTAAAGTCCGTAAAGGGAAGAAAGGATTACAAACCTGTTTGAATAATGCACGTGAAAATTTGACAGAGTGTTTATTTTCAAGCCTACAATATGAGGATCCAGCTGCTGATTCAGAATTACCAAGCACTGGAGTGTCTATTGAATGGGAACGAAAGCTTTCTCCATTATTTATAAAAACACCGGAATATGGTACAAGATCTTCGACAGTACTATTCATGAAGAGTGAGGAAGTTAAGTTTGTTGAAAGGACATATATTGGAGACGAGGTCAAGGAAAAGAATTTCGAATTTCGAATTGAAATGAAGTAAGCATAAAATTTTTTTTCTTCGATTTAAATTGGTACGATAGTAAAGAATTTGATGAAAGAAAGGACAATTACTATGTCAAATATACAAATACCTGTTTCTGTTTTGAATTTGGTTCCTATTCGTAAAGGGCAGGAAGCTAAAGATGCAATCGATTCTATGGTTGATTTAGCGCAGGCAACAGAAAAAATGGGATACTCACGATACTGGATTGCAGAGCATCATAACACATCAACACTTGTAAGCTCTGCTACAGCCATTTTAATTAAACATACTCTGGAAAACACGGAAAGAATTCGTGTAGGTTCTGGAGGAATTATGCTGCCAAACCATTCTCCACTGGTTGTTGCTGAACAATTTGGAACAATGGCTACTATTTATCCAAATCGTCTCGATTTAGGTTTAGGTCGTGCACCAGGGACAGATATGATGACAGCAAGTGCGTTAAGACGATCGAAAAACGATTCTGTTTATACATTTCCGGAAGATGTTAATTCATTACTTACTTATTTTGGTCCGATGGAGCGTCAAGATTATGTGAAAGCACATCCAGGAGTTGGTACAAATATTCCTATATATATTCTTGGTTCTTCAACAGATTCTGCATACTTAGCAGCTAAACTAGGCTTACCATATGTATTTGCTTCTCATTTTGCTCCGCGATATATGGAGGAAGCCATTTCAATTTATCGAGCAAGATTCCAACCATCTGAATATTTAGATCAACCATATATGACGGTATGTCTAAACGTGATTGCAGCTGAGAGTGACGAAGAGGCGAGATGGGAACAAACCTCAATGCAACAATTTTTCTTAAATGTTGTGCGTGGTACACAAAATCCATTGCAACCACCAGTAGAAAGTATGGATGACATTTGGCAGCCACACGAAAGAGAAATGGCAACGTCGATGTCCAGTGTGACATTGCTGGGAAGTAAAAATTCAATTCATCAACAATTAACAAACTTCCAAGAAAAATATAATGTTGATGAAATCATGGCTGTTTCCTACATTTATGATACTGAAAAACAAAAGCGTTCGTATGAGATTTTTAAAGAAGTGGTAGATGGTAAGTAGGAAGTGTGCAAGTAAATACTAAAGGTTGAAGCGAAATAGGAGTGTTCATTCACATTCCTATTTTGCTATATGAATCCTTCTTACCTGTTTTGTATTTATTCTTTTATCATACTCACTCTTATTAAACCAAAGGCAAATGATTGTTAATATAATGAGAAAAACAAAACCTAACGAGTAAGCCCCTGTTTGGTCTTTAATAACCCCTAATAAAATTGGTGGGAAAAATCCACCAATACCACCAGCTGCTCCAACAATACCTGTTACAGTACCAGTAGAAGTTGGGAATAGATTAGGAACAAGTTTAAAAACAGCACCATTTCCAATGCCTACCGCAAAAGCTAAAAGTAAGCTAGCAAACGTCATGATATAGAAGTTTTCGACTGCCAATGTAAGGAGGAGGCCACAGAAAATAATCACGAGGAAAACACTAGTTAAAATTTTCCCAGGGTTTAACTTATCTGAAAAATAACCTCCGAAAGGTCGTATAAATGTTGCAATCACAATAAATCCTGCAGCCTTCATTCCTGCATCAATTGCTGAGAGCTGGAATAAATCCATTAGAAGAGTAGGTAAGTAGATGCCAAAAGCAACAAATATCCCAAACGTTACAAAATAAAATAACGAAAGAATCCATGTTTGCTTATATTTTAGTACTGATAACTCATTTTTTATAGTTTTTGTTGAATTTGTGTTGGTTGTTTCAGGTGTGAAAAACCAGATAATCGCGGCCATCATAAGTACTGGAATAATTAATCCCCAGAAAATCCATTGAATTCCTACAATTAAAACTAGTGATGGCAGAGAAAAAGAAGCCACTGCAGTACCGATGTTTCCTAAAGCATTGATTCCTAGAGCCGTTCCTTGTTTCTCTTTTGGTGTCCATTTCGATACAAATGTCATCGAAACGGCGAATGAAGCACCAGCTAATCCAATAAAAAAAGCACTAATTAAAAGCATGATATAGGAACTGGAAAACCCTGTGATCATTAGTGGTATGACTAAAAACAAGAGTAAAAGTGTATAAACTTTTCGACCACCAAAACGCTCCGTAAAGATCCCTAATGGAACCCTCATAACTGACCCTAATAAAACCGGTATAGCAATAAGAATACTCTTTTCAGTTGTGTTAAGATCATACATTTTTCCAATTTCATTAATGATTGGAGAAAACGCATTCCAAACAGTAAAAGCAATAACCATACCGAAGGTCGCAATAATCAAGAGTCTTTTGTTTAACTGTTCGTGACTCATTGTTATATGCCCCCTTAACGTTTAAATAATTCCTGTTATCGATTATGACACGGACATGTTGAGATTGTCTTTGAACATGTGAGGTTTCCTGACGTGGATTTATATTTAAACTTTTATATGAGGGGCTTACATTTATTTTGCCTGGCAATTGAATTGGTTTGTTAGAGGATGAATGGAGTATGTATTGAAAAAGATCGTTCTATTCATTCTAATCCGTCATTACATTTAAGCATTTCATTATCAGGTGTGCTTATTAACTTTGAAGTAGAGTTAATTTGCTAATAAGTAAAAGTACTTATAAAGAGAAATTTAAAACTTTTTGTTATAATTCTAACTATCCATAAAAATAGGAGGAACAACAATGGAAATAGGAGTAAGTACCTTTGTTGAAACAACACCAGATGTGAAAACAGGCAAGGTAATAAGTCATGCCGAGAGAATACGAGAAGTCGTAGAGGAAATTGTCCTTGCAGACCAAGTTGGTCTAGATGTATTTGGCGTTGGTGAGCACCATCGTGAAGATTTCGCATCTTCTAGTCCAGCAGTTATTTTATCTGCTGCTGCCTCACAAACAAAGAATATTCGGTTAACAAGTGCGGTTACGGTGTTATCATCAGCTGATCCAGTTCGTGTTTTTCAAGATTTTGCAACACTTGATGCCATTTCGAATGGACGAGCAGAAATTATGGCAGGACGAGGTTCATTTATTGAATCGTTCCCTTTATTCGGTTTTGATTTAAAAGATTATGATGAATTGTTTGAAGAAAATCTTGCATTGTTATTAAAAATCCGAGAATCTGAAACAGTATCATGGAAAGGCGGACATCGACCAGCTATACATAACCGAGGTGTTTATCCACGACCAGTTCAAGATCCTCTACCAGTTTGGATTGGAAGTGGAGGGAATTCTGAATCTGTTATTCGTGCAGGTATTCTTGGGTTACCGCTCGTATTGGCTATTATCGGAGGAATGCCTGTACAATTTGAGCCGCTTGTACAATTATATAAAAAAGCTGTAGCTCATGCTGGCCACGACATGTCCAAGCTAACCGTAGCCTCACATTCTCACGGGTTTATTGCAGATACAACAGAAGAAGCAGCCGATAAATTTTTCCCATCAACTCAATATGTGATGAACAAATTAGGTAAAGAACGCGGCTGGAGTCCATATACAAGAGGAAGCTTTGATACCGCTCGCACTCTTGAGGGGGCATTGTATGTAGGAGATCCCAAAACAGTTGCTGAGAAAATCATTTATCTCAGAAAAAATGTAGGAATCACACGTTTTATGCTGCATGTGCCAGTTGGAAGCATGCCTCATGATGATGTGATGAGAGCGATTGAACTTTTAGGAAAAGAAGTAGCTCCTTTGGTACGTTCGGAAGTTGCAAAATGGGAAAAACAAGAAAGCGGGGAATAGGTTGGACTACTCCCTATTGTCTGAGAAATACATTCAAATCGTTACTCAAAATAAAGCAAACCTCTGGTTCAAAAACGAGGTCTTAATCTGCATTTACCTTGAAACAAAAAAGACACGTCATACTAACGTGTCTTTTTTAGTCATTTGTATCTACTATGACAAAATTTTCTTTTTAATAGCTAAATATATTGCTGAACTTAATAATAATAATGCTGCTATGATAAAAGAAATACTAACAGAGTACAACTCTGTTAAAAATCCAAATGTAACTGAGGAAACAGCAAAAACAAGAGAAAGCAGCGTACCTTGTGCAGCATAAATTTTAGGTAATTGATCAATTGAAGCAGCTCTTTGTAGGGACGTTTGTAACGATATGCTTTTCACTTGCTCTAAAAATCCACATAATGCTGAAAGAAAGAGGGCAGCTAGCGGTGATGAAGTAAACCCGAAGGTAAAGGTGCCAATACAAATTCCAAATGAAGAAATGATGATAACATTAGGAAGATGTGTATCAACCCCCCTTGCAAACTTCACGGCAAAAAGCCCTCCAATGACAAGACCAAGAAAAAAGGTTGCATTAATATAACCCCACCATGCCTGATCTTTCCCTAATATTTCATCAACATAAACATAGAGAATTGCTGCAATCCACACTGCACTCGCAAAATATTCTAAAACATAAATGAAAGAAATCGATCTGAGCGACGGAACTTCCCAAATATAAAGCCAACCTTCCTTCAGTGATTCCCATCTAGAAAAAACTGTGTTTTCATTAACAATTTGTTTAGTCTCATCTCTAAGCAATTGCATAAAAAACGTTGACAGAATAAATAAGCTTAGAGTGAGCCAAATCACTTTATTCCCACCAATTAGGGCAACGATTATTCCTCCTGATGCCCAACCTCCGAGTTGAACCGTTTGATCTAAGGTAGAAACAAAACTGTTTGCTTTTACTAATTCATCTCTGTGGACAAGACGAGGCAGCATTGCATTTCTGGCTGGTGTTGCCCATCCATCAAAAAAAGAAATGAAAAACACAAAAACAAAGGTGATGACGAGATTCCATGAGAAGAAGATCGTTGTCATTTGCATAGTGAAAAGGAACAATGTCTTACCTAGTTGTGAAAAAACCAACAGCGATTTTAATCGATATTGGTCCAAAAGCAGTGGTGCTATAAAACCGCTACTGAATTTCGCAACAGTGATGATAAACGGAACAATTGCTAAATAAACAGCTGATCCTGTTTGCTCATGGATAATGGCCATAAGCCCAACAATGTAAAAAACATCACCACTGTTTGCTAGTAACTGTCCGAGCCAAAGGTGTTTAAAAGATGGTGTTTTCATTTTTTCTCCCTCACTTATATTCAATTTTAGTTTTGGGTAGAAAAAACAACCTACATCTTTTAACCTCCTTTTTTGATTTATAAAAATTATAAAACAGAAACGTGATATTGAAAAGAAGTACCTGTCTTCACAAATAAAAGTGACAATGTGTGTACCTTTACTGTCCAAATGAGTACTAAGCAGGTACTCTAAAACATTTTTAGTATAGAGATATAGTGTTTATTTTTTAGGTTAAATACATATTTCGGGATTATGATTGATTTTGTTGAATATTGTAGAAATCATCAATCGTATTTTTCGACATTACTAGGTTAATAGGAAAAACGATTAAATGTTAAGAATGTATAAATATTACTAGATCTAGAGGGTTTAAGTTTTACATCTATAGTATTTTTGAACTATGATAAATGAGTGAACAATAATTTTTCATAAAAATATTAGGGCAGAATTGAGGACATTTATTATGTTAGTATCTAAATTAGCAAATGCTTCCAAATCCTCCCAAGTTTTAGAGGAAGGAGCCGTTCTAGCTGCAATAGAACGATCAGTTGCAATGATTGAGTTTGATCCAAATGGAAAAGTGTTATGGGCAAATGAAAATTTTGCCAAAACAATGGAATATCACATGGATGAAATGCCTAACCTTCTACATAGTAAATTTTGTACAGAAGAATTTTCTAAGGGAAGAGAATACCTAGTGTTTTGGAGAAATTTACGGAATGGAAAAAGTTTTCAAGAAAAAATACAGCGTGTAACCAAAACAGGTCGACATATTTGGCTTGAAGCTACTTATACACCAGTTTTAGATGAAAATGGGATCGTGCAAGGTGTTGTCAAAATTGCTACAGATATTACTGCACGAGAAAATCATACAGTAGACGTTGCATCGCGTTTACAGCAAATGTCGGCTGATCTTTTAGATCGGGCTGAGCAAGGAATTTCAAAAAGTGAAGATGTCGCAGAGGCAAATGCGGAGCTTGTCTCACATTCTGGAGAAAACTTAGAAATATTAAAGATGTTAAAACAAAAAGCATCTTCTATTGAAAACATTACAAAAACAATAAGAGAAATTGCATCGCAAACCAATCTTTTAGCTTTAAATGCAGCGATAGAAGCGGCACGTGCTGGTGAAAATGGAAGAGGTTTTAACGTTGTAGCAGATGAAGTTAGAAAACTAGCAAATCGTGTACAAGATTCTGTTCAAGAAGTTAATGCACATATCGAAGGAATTACAGGAGAAATTGTTAAAATCAGTGATGTAACTCAGCGTTCACGAACTGGAATAACAAGCAGTCAAGAATTGATTAATCAAGCGATGCAGGAGTTTAAAAGTATTGGCATATCCGCACAACAACTAGATGAGCAAGCTAGAACATTTAAGAAAATGCTTTAATCCTAAAAATACTACATTGTTTATAGACTACTTATAAGAAGCTTACCTTATAAAAGAAGAGAGGTAAGCTTTTTCTCTGTTTGAAAATGACAAATTTTTCTATTCACTTTATTCATAGCTTGCTATACTAAAGATAGATGACAAAAGATCTATTATACATAGAGAGAAGGACCAGTGGTGAGTAGAACTATTTTAATTGTTGATGATCAACCAGAGATTACAGAATTGCTCAGCCTATACTTGAAAAAAGAAGGCTTTCAAATTATCGAAGCCCATGATGGAATGGATGCCTTTCAACTAATTGCGAAAGAAAAAATAGATTTAATGCTTGTGGATATAATGATGCCGATTATTGATGGATATCAGCTTATTAAAAAAGTAAGAGAAACGTTGAGAGTCCCAATTATTATTATCTCGGCAAAGCAGGAAGATCAAGACAAGATAGAAGGGCTGAGTTTAGGAGCGGATGATTTTATTCAAAAGCCATTTAATCCTTTGGAAGTTGTTGCGCGAGTTCAAGCACTTTTAAGAAGGAGTTATAACTATTCCATAGAAACAACAACGCAACCAGAAGATTATAAATACAGAAAAAAAATTGTCGGTGATCTTACTTTAGACGAGGATTCGTTTGCAATTATAAAACAGGAAAAGATCATTCAGTTAACTAAAATAGAGTATAAGATTATTGAGATGTTGATGGAAACTCCTGGAAGGGTGTTTACAAAGCAGCAAATTTTCGAAAGAGCATGGAATGATTATTATATTGGTGGTGAAGAAGACAACACGATTAATGTCCATATTTCAAAGCTCAGAGATAAGATTGAGGAAAATCCGAAAAAACCAATCTACATAAAAACGGTTAGAGGATTGGGGTACAAATTTGAAAAAAAGAATATATTGGCCTTTTAGTAGGTCTATTTTTTTCGAGAAAAAGTGAATGCCCCATTTTAATAGCCTTATCAAAATAAATAATGCTAGTTTATTTCAGAAATTTATTAATATTGGGGAAGGGATGAATTTGACTTTCACGCTGTTTCCAAAGGAAGAAGGACTTCTTCCATATTTGTATATAGCCAACATGTGTATTCCATTTTACTTTTTATTACAAGAACCTCCAAATAAAATGTACCCTGGTTTATTGTTAATGCTTGCATTTGTCATTATCTACCGACAGATGTTCTGGAATAAGGGATTAATGAAACTTTTATTAACAAGTGAGATTATAATTACCCTTATTTTTGCGTATTTTTACAATCCGATGTATTTATATATCGTTTTTGTTTATGTGTACCTTGTTGTTCAGGTGCCGTTAAAATGGATGTACGGTTTAAGTATGCTTTATACAGTTTCTAGTGTTTACCTTATTTATCAGACCATCTTTCCTGATCAACTGCATTTACTGATTAGCTTTCTGCCCCCATTATTTGGTGGGGGAATATTACCGTTTATTATGAGAGCATCACTTAGATACAAAGAATTAAATGAAAATTTGCAGCGACTAATGGAAGAAAAAGAACAACTTGAAGAAAGTAAGAAAAGAATGTTGGCAGATCTTTCTCATGATTTAAAAACACCCATGACAACTATACAAGGATATTCAAAAGCATTATATGAAGGTTTTGTGGAAGACGAAGAACAAGTAAAACGTTATGTAAAGTATATCCATGATAAGTCTGTGAGAGTAACAATTTTAATTGATGAGCTTTTTATGTTTACAAAACTGGAAACTCCGGACTCCCGAATGAATATAGAGAAAAAAGATCTTTGTGAGTTTTATAGAGAAGTTATTGTAGAATATTATCAGTTATTCTCAGAGAAGAAAATGGAGCTAATCATTGATATTCCAACTACTAAATTGATATATGAATTTGACTCGAAGCTTTTATACCGTGCTATTTCAAACTTATTAGAAAACGCTGCTAAGTACAATCCCGAACAAACAGCAGTGTTTATCACGTTAACAAAAAAGGCGAATTGTATCAGTCTAGAAATTGGAGATGATGGTATTGGTATTAAAGACGACCTGACCAATACATTATTTGATCCCTTTGTGAGAGGAGATAAAAGTAGAAAGAAAGACGGTGGCTCTGGTTTAGGATTAGCTATTACAAAGAAAATTATCGAAAAGCATGAAGGGAAGATCATACTCGATACAAAGCCCGTGCGTGGGAAAACGAATTTTATCATAGAACTTCCTGTTAAAGAGGTATAGCACATTAGTGTTATACCTCTTTATTTTGCATTACCCTTTGATCAATTACATGTAAGTTTAATAGTAAAATATGGTTCAGTTAAGATTAAATTAAGACTCAGTTTGTAAGATAAGGTTATAAATAGAGCCAAGACAAAAGGAGTTGGGAAGATGGTAAATGTAATTGAACTTGAACATATTGTGAAAAGTTACGGAGATGTTATAGCAGTTGATGGAATTACCCTACAGGTTAGAAAAGGAGAGGTACTTGGTATTATCGGGGCAAATGGAGCTGGAAAATCAACAACATTAGAGATGATGATGGGACTTAGAAAGCCCGATTCTGGATCAGTGAGGGTTTTAGGGATGGATATGATATTAGCTTCAAATGAAATGAAACAAAAAATTGGGATTCAGCTTCAGCAAACAGCTCTTTATGATCGGATTAAAGTAAAAGAGGCACTTAATCTATTTAGTTCTTATTATGAAAAAAGACGAGACTTAAAAGAAATCATTTCAACACTTGAACTTGAGCCTTATCTCAATAAATATGTTAAAAATTTATCAGGTGGTTGGCAGCAGCGAACGTCTCTTGCACTAGCGCTGGTGAACGATCCAGAGATTGTTTTCTTAGATGAACCAACTACTGGATTAGATCCACAGGCACGATTTGAACTATGGAAGGCTATAAACAAGTTTAGAGCGGAAGGTAAAACAATTATTCTCTCGACTCATTATATGGATGAAGCACAAAGGCATTGTGATCGAATCGCAATCATAAAAAAAGGCAAACTGGTTGCATGTGATGAGCCTATTAAGTTAATTCAATCATTGAATGATAAAGGTTCAATGGAAGATGTTTACTTAGAATACGCGGTAGGTCATTAAAGGAGGAGTAAACATGCAGTCAGTTATTACACATACAAAAATGGAATTAACATTATTTTTTCGTGAAACATTAGCGTTACTTTTTACGTTTATTGTACCAGGAGTTAGTTTTGTTGTATTTGGGTTAATGTTTAAAACAAATTCCTATGATGGGTTGGATTATTTTCAGGCTTATATTCCAAGTATGATTGCGATTATTATTTTTACAACAGCATTTTTCTCAATGGGGCTTCAAGTAGTGATTGACCGGGAAAAAGGAGTTTATAAGCGGCTTAAAGGAACGCCAATTAATCAAAAAGCCATTTTTACTGCAACGATTATAAAAGGATTTTTTGCGATTTATATTGGCGTCATAGAAATTTTGCTTATATCAAAATTTGGATTTTCTACGAATTTAACAAAAAGTCCAATCGAATTTTTCCTTTCATTAACATTTTGTTCGATCACATTTTTTTCATTAGGTTTTCTCGTTTCTAGTCTGGTGAAAAGAATGCAAACAGCACTAGGAATCGCCATGGTCGCCATGTATCCGATGATGTTTTTATCAGGTGCAACGCTTCCGCTTGAAACTCTACCTGAAATTTTACAAAAAATAGCGATCATTGTTCCTTTAACTTATGTTGTAAATGTGTTAAGAGATGGTTGGAACGGGATGCTTTTTACAGCACAAGCCTTGGGTGATATTGGGGTTTTAGCTATGATTTTTGTTTCTTGCTCCATCATTGGAATGAAGTTTTTTCGATGGACTGATTGAACTAGAAAAAAATCGGTGGTAAGTATAAAGAAAAAATTTACAAAAAAGAAGCTTGAAATTTACAAACTCCCTTTAAAGTGAGAGATATACATTACTTGAGGGAGTTTGTTGTATGAATATGAAAAAATTGGCGCCGGCATTTTTCTTTATCACGATCGTTGTTCTTATGATTTCTAAATTACAAATTCCATTATCACAACAAGTGAATTCTTCAAAATCTAATACAAGCCATTTAATTGTTGCGCACCGTGGTGCTTCAGGACATGCACCTGAACATACGATTGCATCTTATAAACTGGGGGAGAAGGTTAATGGGAGTTATATCGAAATAGATTTGCAAATGACAAAGGATGGTCATCTTGTTGCCATGCATGATGAAACGGTGGATCGTACAACAAATGGAACTGGATTCGTTAAAGATATGACATTGAATGAAATTAAGAAATTGGATGCTGGTTCGTGGTTTAATGACATGTACCCGAAGTATGCAAACGAAGCTTTTGAAAAATTGGAAGTACCTACTTTAGAGGGAATTTTTCAAACGTTTAGAAAAGAAGCTAATTATTATATTGAAACAAAATCACCAATAATATATCGAAATATGGAGGAAAAACTACTAGAACTTCTAGATATCTATCAGCTTACCAGCCATAATGATGATTCTAACCATGTGATTATCCAATCATTCAGTTCAGAAAGCTTAGAAAAAATTCACGAGCTAAACCCTAACATCCCTTTAGTTCAGCTTCTTGATTATACAGATAAAGCCTGTATTTCGGACAAACAACTAGCTACTATTAAAAAATACGCGATCGGAATTGCTCCTAACTTTCAATCTATCGATCAAGCATATGTAGAAAAGGCTAGGAAAAGTGGTCTTGACATTCATCCCTACACAATAAATGACGAGGAAGAAATGGAAAACGCATTGTTATGGGGAGTTAACGGTGTATTTACGAATAATCCTGAACTTTTTCAAAATGTATTAAATACATTTAATCGAAGTGAAAAGAAAGATGGAAAGATTAGCAAATAGTAATAATGACAAGGTAATTCCTTTACATAAGATGAAATGATTGATTTCTTTTCCTATATTTGGTGAAATAAAGATGTATATAAAATATATCTTTATTGTGGAGGGGAAAAGAATGGAATTTACTCAGGTGATTAAGAAACGTAGAGAAATTACAAGTTTTTTAGAAGAAAAAATTCCAAAAGAAGTGATGAAGGAACTTCTTAATCAAGCTTGTTTAGCCCCGACTGGTAACAACTTGCCTTCTAGAGAATTTATTGTTGTAACAAATCGTGAGACATTAGATCTTCTTTACCATACAACACCATATATGAAGTGGTTGAAAGAAGCGCAAGCTGCGATTATTGTTACAGGGCGTCCTGAAATTAGCAAGTATTGGCTGCAGGATGCATCTATTGCGTGTAGTTATATTTGGTTATCAGCAGTTAACGAAGGACTTGGTTGTGCTTTTGGAGCGGTTTTTAATATGGAGGATGAAGTAGAATCTGAACAAAGAGAAGAATATGTTAGAAAAACCCTTCACATTCCTGCTGATCGAAGGGTTGTTGCGGTCTTAGGTTTGGGATATCAAAGAGAAGCCCCAAGTAAAAAGGATAGTACTCCAAAAAATGAACTCGTTCATTACGAATTATTTTAGTATGGGAAAATTATTATGGTCGAAAAAGTAGGGATTTGTATTGAATGTAGAAAGACGATATATTGTATTGACGGATTTTTAAATGGAGAGCTAAACGATCAATCAGAGCTATTTTGTTTTCAATGTTTCGATCCAAAAAATGCAAATGATTCTAATACGAAAGATTAATAACAAAAATCCCCACAAATGTGGGGATTTACTTTTACCAAACGTAAGCACCTTCGCATGTGTTAGGCTTTGGTTCGTAATAGCAATGTTGTTTGTATTGTCCTGTGATAGGTTGATCGTACCATGTAGGTGGACATGCAGCATAAGGATTAAAGTACCAAAGTGCAAACTTTGAAGGATGTTCTCTCCAATATTCAAGATTTTGTTTAGCTAATTTTTTTTCTATACCTCTTGCTCTTTGGTAAAAAACATTCCCTTTTTGAACGGCCTCAAAAGAATAATTTCCTCCCTGCACTTGATAAATAACATCTCGCACTGATCGTAAGTCTTTAAAATCTAAACAATTAGCCTTTAGCCGATTAACAATAACATTGCCAACCATCAGCATTCCTAGTTTGCCTTCACCTTCTGCTTCTGCTCTCATCATCCTTGCCATTAAATCGATGTCACTCTCGGTGTATTTCACTCTTGGCATTTTTATCACCTCTAAAAGAATTGTATTAAAAAAATCCTACAAAAATGTAAGGTTTAGCTAATTTTTATAAATTTGGATTGGCCACTTTCATAAAAGCTTAGTTGCATTCTTTTTTTAGAGATTTTTAAAATTAAAAAGCAGGAACTATCTAAGTTAAATATAATGTTATTACTTAAGAAGAATTGGGAAGGGAGCAGAATATGGAAACGGCAAAAAAAACAGGACCGAAAGCAAAGAAGCAAACGAACATAACACAAATTTTCCGCGCTTTATTTTTTATTATACTTTGTTTATTCATTGTGAACATATATTATCTATCTACTAAGGATCAATTGGTACCACAAATCCTTAAAGCATACTCTGCACTTGTAAACTTTAGTCTATCCATCCCAACACCTATTCTTATGTTAATTGGTTATTCAATCGTTATTTTTTATATTGGTTATTATTTAGGAATGAAAAAGAAAAAATAAAAAGAGGGTAATTTTAATGAAATTAATTCATGGTAAAACATTAGAAGAATGGAAAAGAGAAGATCCAAATTTACATAGAATTATTGAAACAGAGGAAACATTTTGGAGGAATCCTAAATATAAGAATTTTGAAGAAGCTGTATTAAAACTTTCCATTACGCTGGATGATGTGAAGGAAGCGGAAGAAAGGCTAATAAGATTTGCACCATATCTTATCAAGGCTTTCCCAGAAACAAAAGAGGCAAATGGAATGATTGAATCGCTAACTATTCGTATTCCTAAAATGAAAAAGGCGATGGAGAATTACTATAAGATGCATGTAAATCAAGAAGTTTTTCTGAAAACTGACAACATGTTACCTATTTCAGGTTCCATTAAAGCTAGAGGTGGAATTTATGAAGTATTAAAATATGCTGAACGAATTGCTATAGACAACGGAATGTTATCATATGATGATGATTACTCCATTTTAACTAACAAATCGTTTAGAGAATTATTTTCACACTATTCAATCGCTGTAGGTTCGACAGGTAATCTCGGACTTAGTATTGGAATCATAAGTGCCAAATTAGGGTTCAATGTATATGTGCACATGTCAGCTGATGCGAAAAAATGGAAAAAAGACTTATTAAAAGAAAAAGGTGTTACTGTTATTGAGTATAATTCAGACTATAGTAGAGCTGTTTCTGAAGGAAGAAGGCAAGCTCAAGCAAATGAGAATATGCATTTTATAGATGATGAGAATTCGAAAGATCTGTTTTTAGGATACGCAGTCGCAGCGCTGCGATTACAAAAGCAATTAGAAGAGTTAGGGATAGTAGTTAATGAAGAAAAACCGCTATTCGTCTATTTACCTTGTGGTGTGGGTGGAGGTCCAGGCGGAGTTGCTTTCGGCTTAAAATTGATTTTTAAGGATGCTGTGCATTGCTTCTTTGCAGAGCCAACTCATTCTCCAGCAATGCTTTTAGGTTTATTAACTGGACTACATGAAAAAGTTTCTGTCCAAGATTTTGATATTGATAATGTCACAGAAGCTGACGGATTAGCTGTAGGCAGACCTTCTGGTTTTGTTGGAAAGCTTTTAGAAGAACTCATCAGTGGGGTTTATACTGTTGAAGATAAACATCTGTTTCAACTGCTTACTATGTTAGTTGACACAGAGGATATAAATTTAGAACCTTCAGCTTTAGCAGGATTTCCAGGTGTAATACATGTAATTCATCAACCCGAATTTCAGTATCCTCATGCAACTCATTTGGTGTGGGCAACAGGGGGAAGCATGTTACCGGAAGAGATGAAGAAGGAGAACTATGAAAAGGGGAAATATTTTCTGAAGAAATAAATCATAATTTTAATTTTATTGGTTTATTGGGTATTTTTTGTAGATGGCATGTATCCGGTGAAAAATTTAAAATCTATTCTGAAAGCACAACCGAATGCGTTACCTACTTAGTAATCGGTATAACTTAAATTCAAGTAGGAATATTAAGAATAATCGTTATTAAAGGTAAATGCAGGAGGAAAGCCATGAAAAATGAAAAAATAAAGCAAATTGAAAATAACTTTGTTGGAATAATTATTGCCTTCATAGTAGCTTATATTATTGGATCATTTATATTTGGCTATGAACTAACAGATGGATTTATAGGTGGTGTCTTTCATAACTAGTATTGCTCAAGGAATTCTCGGTTCTTGAGCTTTTATTGTGCTTTTCATTCAAAGATAAAAAGCATTCATTTGTACCATGTAATTTTGGTCAATTGAACGCTTTTTTTATGGTTTTGTTTTTTTTATTATATGGTTAATTAAGTTAATAAAGGGATGACGATTTTACTCTCGACAAAAATAAAGTTATCCTCGTCCATACTAATTAACGACTATTCAAGTGTTAGTACAACACGTCCGTTAATTTGACCTTTTTCCATTCTTTCGAATACCTCATTAATGTTATCAAGTGGCTCTGTTGAAATATTTGTTTTTACTTTTCCATCTGCAGCAAACTGCACGGCTTCTTGGAGATCTTTTCTTGTTCCAACAATTGAACCTTTTACAGAAACACCGTTAAGAACAGTATCAAAAATTGGAATTGGTAACTCATCGTTTGGAAGACCAACAACGACTAGAGTTCCACCACGCTTAACAGATCCATAAGCTTGTTCAAATGCTTTTTTCGTTACCGCAACACTAACAGCTGCTTGAACTCCACCTACTTTATCTTTAATTTCTTGAATAGGATCACATTTTAAGCCATTAATTGTTAAATCTGCTCCTAATTCGGATGCTAAATCAAGCTTGTCATCTTGAATATCTACAGCAATCACGTTGAAGCCCATTGCTTTTGCATATTGCAATGCAACATGTCCAAGACCGCCGATACCATAAATCGCTACCCAGTCACCAGGTTTAGCTTCACTTACTTTTAAAGCCTTGTATGTTGTAACCCCAGCACAGAAAATTGGAGAAATTTCAGCAAGATCAACACCATCTGGTACTTTTACAACATAGTTTGCAGGTGCTTTACAATATTCTGCATAACCCCCGTCAACTGAATAGCCGGCATTTAACTGATCATGACAAAGTGTTTCTCTCCCAGTTAAGCAGTATTCACATTCACCACAAGCTGAGTATAACCAAGGAATACCAACAATATCTCCAATTTTAATGGAAGTGACACCTTCTGCCACCTTTACGACCTCTCCAACACCTTCATGTCCAGGTACTAATGGAAGCTTTGGTTTTACCGGCCAGTCACCGTGTGCAGCGTGAAGGTCAGTGTGACAAACTCCACATGCTTTAATTTTCACTAATATTTCGCCATACTCAAGAGTTGGGACTGGAATTTCTTTTACCTCTAGTTTTTGTTTGAATACGTTTACAACTGCAGCTTTCATTGTTGTAGGAATAGCTGGATTTGTTACTTGTTGGTCAACACTTGTTTTCATATTTAAGCCCTCCCTTTGTTTTTCGATAAACATATATGCAAGAGGTGTGCCAAGATTCTAAAGTTTAGACTTTTTATAAAAGATATGAATTTATAAGCTTTATTAACTAGTTTTAACATGATATGAATTGAAAGTAGGCCAAAATTCTGGCATGAAATAATCAAATTATTGGCGATGTTTCGTATTTTTGGTAATTTTAAAAAAGTTGTTCCGTATTTTAGGGATTCATGAGCTTTAAAAGGGGATTGTAAAAACAAAAAAGCTTTTGTACAAAGTACAAAAGCTTTTTCTTTATTAATATAGTAAATTACATATAGTCGTAAACAGAATCTTCAAAATAGAGCCAGTGATAGTATTCAATTTGCGGATCTGTCATTTCTGCGATTTCTTTTTCATTGAATTTGTTCTTCGCTAATAAATCCTTCACTTTAGATTGTCTAGCTAATTGGCTCATGGTAAATCCTCCTTAAATATGGAAAAAACGTTGTCTTGTTAGTGTTGTAAACGCTTTCTGTTTTGTTCTTGTTTTTATTATATATCTCAAATTGATATTAAACAAATATCAATTTGAGATTATTATTTTAAAAACAATATAGAATTGTTATTTATTGATTATTTAAGGGAGGTAAACTAGTTAAATCAGGAGAAAATCTGTAGTTAATGGAAAAAATATGGTAAAATAAAAATAATCTGAATACTCTATTTTTGGGTTTGTCGACTACTAAAGGGGAGATTTTGTGATTTGGTTGCTTTTTTTGATACCATTAAGCATTGTAATTACACTAGCTATATATTTTGATAAAAAAACAGGAGCTGTTCCTCCAGATGTTAACAAAGGGAATCATAATGTAGAGTCCGAAGTGTTGGGAAATCAATATAATCATCTAAATGGCGGGGGAGGAGAAGGTGGGTTCTAGAGGGACAGTATACTGTCCCAATTTTTTTTGGCAAAAATATATTCTTAATAAATGAACCAGATACGAAATTTACATTAAATTTACCGATTTGTAATAAGTTTACTGTCATTAATTAATATTCATTCGTTATCATATGTTAGAAAATGATCTTTAAAGTGAGAGGTAATTCTAATGTTTGTAAATGATAAAGTAATGTATAACGGTTGTCTTTACACAGTATTGCATGATTATCAAAATGGACAACTTGAAATTATGAAAATCGATGAAAAGTATTTAGTTGAATTAGTGTATGAAAAAGAAATTATTAGACTTTAAAGCTACCTATCAGGTGGTTCTTTTTTTATAAGACTTTAAGTTTATGTAAGTTGGATTATATCCTTCTTTGAGGTTTGGTTAAATGAATTTTTGAGTCATTCAATAGTATTGTTCTTTTCATTTTCCTGATGATATCGCTTAATTAGTTCATCCAATTGAATACTACATTCCAACGTATACCGACTATCTAGACCGGTATTTTCCGCAATTTGAAATAAATCAGATTTAAGACCATTAATGCACATCATCAGTTGCTTGGTTTCCTTAGCCATCGTTCTTATCCTCCGAAAATAAAATAGACACAAGGAATATTATGCAAAAATTTGTCTTTAAATGAAAGTGTTTCGACAGAAAAACAATCTAAATGACAAAAACTTAACAAACTAAGGGACAAACTAAGGGACAGGTTCACTGTCCCTTAGTTTGTTTTTTATACAAATCACTGTTTAGAGCAATTATTGTTGATCATATCGTTAATTTCTTTAATCAAACCTTTAGCCACAATTTTTAACATGAAATGTATAGGAAACTTGATAGACTTCCCAATAGGACATAGATATAGTAATTCATATAAGGAGTTGAAAGTATGATTGGTATGAATATTCGTATTTTGCGTAAAAAGAATAAAATGAGTCAGGAACTATTAGCTGAGAGATTAAATGTTTCTCGTCAAACTGTAGCAAAGTGGGAAAATGAGGAGGCACTCCCTGATATTTATAAAAGTAAAATGTTAGCTGAAATCTTTCAAGTTACTTTAGATCAATTATCTGGTGAACTGGAGGAGGAAGAGGTTGAACAACTTGCTCCAAAGGGGAAACAATTTTTTGGTGTTGTAAAGGTAGGAGAACGAGGCCAGATTGTTATACCGAAGCAAGCGAGGGAGATGTATCAAATAAAATCAGGCGATAAACTGGTTGTATTAGGGGAAGATGTGACAAAAGGTATTGCCGTCTTAAAAAGTGATGCTTTTCTGGAATTTGCAGAAATGATTCGTAGGGCAGACGTAACAGAAGAGGAAATAGAATGAGAAAAATTGTTTTCTTTTCGATTCCAGCACACGGACATACAAACCCAACAATTCCTGTAGTAGCAGAGTTAGTAAGCCAAGGTCATGAAGTGTGGTATTATTCATTTTTAGAATTTCAAGAAAAAATAGAAAGCGCTGGTGCTCGGTTTATTTCATGTGATAAATTCTTACCCCCGATGTCCCAAGAAGAATTAAATCGCAAAGTGGGAAAAGATTTTGCTGCTTTAATAGAAATGATTGTAGATACAACAATTGCTTTGGATGAGAAGGTGTGTCAAGAATTAAGAGAATACCAGCCTGATTGCATTGTTTCTGATTCTTTATGTTTTTGGGGAAAATTAATTGCAAAGAAATTGGAAATTCCTTATATCTGTTCAACAACAACTTTTGCTTTTAATAATCATACAGCAAAATTAATGAAACGTAGTTTACAAGAAATCGTACGTATGATAACGGGAATGCCGAGAATAAACAAGAAAATGGAATTGCTCCGTTCACACGGATATGAAGTAAATAGTTTTATCTCCATCGTTCAAAATGATAATGACACAGATACAATTGTGTATACATCAAAAGAATTTCAACCGATGGCTGAAACCTTTTCCGACAAATATACATTCGTTGGTCCTTCAATTCGGCAAACAGCAGCATCGAATGAAGTGAATCATAACAAACTTATTTACATTTCATTAGGAACTGTACTTAATCACAATAAACATTTTTACCAAAATTGTATAAGTGCTTTTGCGAATGGTCCATACAAAGTATTAATGTCTGTTGGTGAAAAAACAGAGATTGCTTCTCTTGGCAATCTTCCGGACAATATTATTGTGAAAAACCATGTTGATCAAATTTCCGTTTTAAAGCAAGCAGATGCATTTATTACACATTGTGGAATGAATAGTGTAAATGAAAGTTTGTACTTTGGAGTTCCAATGGTGTTATTTCCGTTGCATAGTGAACAAAGGGTCGTAGCAAATCGAGTTGTAGAACTTGGAGCTGGGATTAAACTAAGAAGAAGCAAACCGAGCTTTTTGGAAAAAGCGGTAGATGGCATAATAAAAAATGAAATATACTCAGAAAATGCACAAAAAATTTCAGAGACCTTTCGGAATGTAGGAGGAGCTAAAAAAGCCGCTATTATTATCTTAAATAAAATAAAAGAAAGGGGATAAAGCACAGGTACTTGTCCGGTATTTTAACTAGAAACCTTTCCTTTGATTGGTAAAATTCTCTATAAGTGTTGACAGCTTTCATAGTTTAATTGTATAGTAATTAAAACAATTTAATATTTTCAAAAATTTCTTATCAAGAGAGGTGGAGGGACTGGCCCTTTGAAGCCTCGGCAGCGGACTGTTATAGTACTGTGCCAATTCCAGAGCAATCATGCTTGAGATAAGAGGATCAGGTCATATTTATAAATAACTAACCCCCTCTTTCTTTTGGAAGAGGGGTTTTTGTTTTAAAAGTATAGTAAAGTCTATAGTGAAAACAAAGCCTACATATTTTTACCCTGGTGATTTTATAATTACATTTTGCTGACCTGATCCTTTTTTCACTAGGGATTACATCTATAGCCCTTAATTTCAATTACCCAAAGTTAGGAGAGAGATTTACATGACAAAAACACTAGTAAAAGCGCCTTTTAGAGCCGACCACGTTGGAAGTTTATTACGTCCAGAAAGAATTCATCAAGCAAGAAAGGATTTCCAAAAGGGGAATTTAACGTCTCAGCAACTACACGAAATTGAAACGGAAGAAATTATAAAAATTGTTGATAAGCAAATCGAAGTTGGTTTACAAGCTGTGACCGATGGAGAGTTTCGTCGTAGATTTTGGCACACCGATTTTCTAGAGCATCTAAATGGTGTAGAGGGATATGTTCCTGAAAGTGGGTTTGCATTCAAAGGTGAGGAAACTGAGAGATACGATGTTCGTGTTATCGGAAAAATTTCATTTAACCCTGACCATCCACATATTAAGGACTTTATCGAGTTTAAAGAAATTGTCGGAGATCGTGCGGTTGCTAAGCAAACGATTCCTAGCCCGAATCAATTATTTAATGCAGGGATCCGCAACCTGGAATTTTATCCAGATATTGAAGAATATACGAATGATGTTATTCAAACATATAAGGATGCAATTAAAGCATTTTATGATGCTGGTTGCCGCTACTTACAATTAGACGATGTATATATTGCTGGACTTAATGCACCGGAAATTCCGTTTAATGATAGTGGTTTTTCGCGTGAACAATTAATTGACTTAGCTTTACGTGTTGTAAATGGCGTTCTTGAAGATAAGCCAGAAGATTTAACGATTACTACTCACCTTTGCCGTGGTAACTACCGTTCTAAATGGGCATTTGAAGGTAGCTATGCTAAAATTGCACCAACATTATTCGCAAAAGAAAAAGTGAACGGATTTTTTTTAGAGTATGATGATGATCGCTCTGGTGACTTCGGGCCATTAGATTATATACCAAACGATGGTCCAAGAGTTGTTCTTGGGGTTTTCACATCAAAACATGGACAATTAGAAGATAAGGAAAATATTAAAGCTCGTGTAGAAGAAGCAACAAAATATGTACCATTAGAGCAGTTATGCATTAGTCCACAATGTGGGTTTGCTTCAACACATCATGGAAACATCTTAACCGAAGAAGAGCAGTGGGAGAAGCTAAAATACATTGTTGATGTTTCAAGAGAGATCTGGGGATAAGGATGGTAAGCGAACAACAGTAGATGGTTGTTCGCTTTTTTTGTGGAAATAAGAATTGTGATGATCAATATCCTTATTTTTCAAAAAGCAGACTACGCTGTAGCCTGCTTTAATTTTGAATTACTTTTTTAAATTAGTAACCACCGCCAACATAAGCAGCACCAACGATAATTAAAAGAATGAATAGTACTACGATTAGCGCAAAACCTGCACCAGAACCATATCCACCTGACATATTTTTCACCTCCTTTATCTGAGGTTAATTTATAATATGAAGACTTTCATGATTGGTTTGGACGTAGTCATCATTTTTCGATAAATGACGAAAACCGCCCGCTGGCGAGCCTTAGGGGAGGGAGGGGGTCACGTTAAGTAGTGCTTTATAGCTTTTTCGAAAAATACATAAAAAGACACTCTATCGAGAGCGTCTTTTAGAGGTCTTACATGGGTGCTTAGGATTACTATAGTTTATTCTTAAACGAATAATTTGAACTGGACAATAGTGGATAAAGCTTTAATTTGGATTTTAAAAAAATGGGATGAGGTTTTTTTTGTTTGATATGGGACAAGGAACCTGTCCCTATGTCCCGAAAAGGCCATTTTTGATTAGATTGTTAATTATTTCAGCCATTTCTTTGGGTGTTTTGTCCATTCCTCTGTTTAACCATTCTTTGGTTACATAAATACTTCCACTAATGATGAACGTCCTTAAATATTCAGATGGATATCCATTAAATTGATTATTGGCTTTCCAGTTTTTAATAAAGAAATGATGTGCGACTGTCATGACCTTTTTTTGAAATGTTGTGTCCACTTTTTCATTCAAAAGTATTTTGCAAATTTCTTGCTTCGAAGCGAAGTAATCCAACAATTTTTCAATCATCTTTAGGTCGTCTTCTTCATAGCTGTATTGACTCAAATACCCTGTCATATCTTCAATCAATTCTTCTTCAATTTTGTCAAGAAGGTCAAATTGATCGGAATAGTGAGCATAAAATGTAGAGCGATTTATATCAGCTACGCCACAGATTTCTTTAACAGTAATGGAAGAAATCTGTTTGTCCTTTAACAGTTGGATTAAACCTTCTTTCAGAACCATACGCGTATATTTTTTACGGCGATCTAATTTTGAAGTTGTCATAGATTTCTCCTTTTTTCATCGTTTTCCAACACAATTGATGAATATGTTGGAAAAATCACAGATGTAAAATAACTGTTTGTTGAATAGGCAACACCGTGTCCATATAATGATAGAGTGTAAAGGAAAAAGTCGCAAGAGAGGGTGAAAAACAATAAACATTGCATCATGGATTATTAAACATAAAAAAACTGTTGCGATAACATTTATGATTGTTACAGTCATTTGTGCACTAGCTACCTTAAAAGTCTCAGTCAATTACGATATGAAGGATTACCTACCGGATGATGCTCAGTCCACAATCGCGATGAACATAATGGAGCAGGAATTTAAGGGAAGTGTTCCGACGAATCGGGTCATGATTCATGATGTGACCATACAAGAAGCATTAGATTTTAAAGAGAAACTTTCAGCGATTGATGGTGTATCAGACGTTACCTGGTTAGATGATGCCGTTGACTTAAGATCTCCACTTGAAATGGCTGATGAAGAAACGGTAGAAACCTATTATAAAGAAAATAAAGCGTTATTTTCATTCAGCATTCGTGAAGGTGACGAAGTATCAATCACAGATGAGATTTATAAGCTTATCGGCGAAGAAAATGCGATGGCGGGGGAATCACTTAATACAGCCACACAACAAAAAATGGCTGGTACCGAATCCATGTACGCAGGTGCATTACTAGTCCCTATTATCATCTTAATTTTAGTTTTATCCACCAATTCCTGGATAGAACCATTGTTATTCTTAACAGCTATTGGGGTTTCTGTATTAATTAATATGGGATCAAACATTTTCCTTGGAGAAGTTTCCTTTGTTACTCAATCAGTTGCACCGATTTTACAGCTAGCCGTATCACTAGATTATGCCATTTTCCTTCTTCATAGTTTTGCAGACTATCGGAAAAAGGTCGCAGATCCTCACGAAGCCATGGAGCTTGCGATGAAAAAATCATTCTCGGCAATTACCGCTAGTGCGTCGACCACATTTTTTGGTTTTATCGCGTTATCGTTTATGAATTTTGAAATTGGTTCGGATTTAGGAATTAATCTAGTAAAAGGGATTCTATTAAGCTTTATTAGTGTGATGGTTTTCCTTCCTGCACTAACACTACTGTTTTATAAATGGATCGATAAAACACAGCACAAACCATTACTTCCGAGCTTTAAAAACAAGGGAAATGCTGTGCTAAAACTAAGAATACCAAGCTTAATTCTAGTTTTACTAGTTATTGTTCCCGCTTTTCTAGCACAAAGTCAGACGAACTTCATCTATGGTATTGGAGAGCAACCGGAGACAACAAGAGCTGGAAGTGATTTTCAAGAAATAAAAGATCAATTTGGAGAAAGCACGCCGATCGTTTTGCTTGTTCCCAAAGGGGATGTCACAAAAGAAGATGAGCTAGTACAAGAGCTAGAGAATATCGAGCATGTGTCTAGTGTGCTTGCATATGTGAATACAGTTGGTGCTGCCATTCCGCCGGAGTATTTGGATCAATCCATTACAGAGCAATTTTATTCTGAAAATTATAGCCGAATGATTGTTCAGACCAATACGAAGAACGAAGGAGAAGAGGCATTTCAGTTAATTGAAAAAGTCCACAGTACAGCAAATCAATACTATGATAAAGTCTATTCTGTTGGAGAAAGTGTAACATTGTATGATATTAAAAAAACGGTTCAAAAAGATAATCAATTGGTAAATCTTTTAACGATTATTACGGTTGCTTTCGTTTTGTTTGTAACATTTAAATCACTTTCAATTCCATTAATACTATTGCTTACTATTCAAACGGCTGTTTGGATTAATTTATCAGTACCGTACTTTACTGATTCTTCATTAGTATACGTTGGCTATTTGTTAATCAGCATTATACAGCTCGCGGCAACAGTAGATTATGCAATTTTATTAACTGATGCCTATAAAGAGTATCGAAAAGAAATGACTGCGTTACAAGCAATTATGAAAACAATTGATGAAAAAATGTTTGCCATTGGAATTTCCGCTTCCATTTTATCCAGTGTTGGATTTATCTTATGGATTACCTCTTCAAACCCAATTGTTACATCGATTGGTTTATTGCTAGGAAGAGGTGCATTACTTGCGTTTATTATGGTCGTGCTCTTTTTACCTGCATGTATGTTGGTCTTCGATAAACTTATTACAAAAACAACATGGAAAGCTAACTTTTATAAGGAGGAGGACTGATGATGAGGAGAATGAAGAAGTTTTTGTTTACTTTTGCCGCAATTAGTTTACTTTTACCTTCACTTCCAGCGGCAGCTGCTACCCAAGAAAGTGGAGAAATCTCCTCGAAGGATGAAGTAGTTTATGCAAAACTAAGTGCAATTGGTGAGGAACAAGAACTATATGTTGTTAATATTTTAGACGTAGAAAAAGCAGGAGAAATTGTTGATTATGGTCTCTATACTAGTTTGAAAAACTTAACGAATTTAGATGAAATAAATCAAGTTGATAATGCTGTTAAGTTTACGGCTTCAAAAGGTAAATTTTATTATCAAGGTAATATGAATGAAGAACCATTACCCTGGAATATTTCCATTTCTTATTTCTTAGACGGAAAAGAAATCTCTCCTAAAGAACTTGCTGGGGCAAATGGGCATGTACAAATGAAGATAGCTACGTCCTATAACGAACAAGTAGATTCTGTCTTTTTTAACAACTATTTATTACAAATTTCTCTTGCTTTAAACACAGATCTCTTCAACAACATTGAAGCTCCTGATGGAATGTTAGCCAATGCAGGAAAAAACAAGCAAGTAACCTTTACTGTGATGCCTGAAAAGGAAGAAGAGCTTGTTGTTGAAGCTGATGTTGTTAATTTTGAACTAGAAGGAATTGACATCACGGGTATTCCATCGTCTATGCCAATTGATGCACCTGATATAGATGATATGACAGGTGACTTATCTGAGCTGACTAGCGCCATAAAAAAAATAAATAATGGGATGGCGGATCTAAAAACTGGACTTACAGAATTAAACACAAAGACGAAGGATTTACCGAATGGATCAGAGAATTTTCGCGGGGGAATGACAGCGATTAGCTCGAAATCCTCGGAAATAGTTGGTGCTTCCCAATCCATTTCACAAGCACTTCAAAAACTAAATTCATCTCTTGCTAATGGTTCTAAAGAAATGAATGTTGGCGATTTGGAACAGCTGATTGCAGGACTTTCGGAAATATCAAAGGGTTTAAGAAACACTTCTGAGGGGTTAAATGCTTTAAAAGAAAATTATGCAACAGCATACAGCACTCTAAACAAAGCGATGGAAGCCATTCCTGAATATGAAATCACAGAAGAACAAACCGCACAGCTTTTTAACAGTGGCGGAGATCAAACCGTACTGAATCAATTGCTTGAAACCTATTTTGCTGCACGAACTGCAAAGGGTACTTACGAAGCTGTCAAACAAGCCTTTGATGCAGTAAATGGAACGATAGAGGAAGTTAGCCGATCACTCACACTAATGGCTGATCAGTTGGATACAATGTCAGGAGCGCTTACTACTTCTTTGGAGGAGATGGACTTTGCTAAGTCATTCTCTCAATTACAGGTTGGAATAAGTCAGCTAACTACAAATTACAAAACATTTCATTCTGGGATAGTAAAATATACTGGAGGAGTGAACGAATTATCTCATTCATATACACAAATTCACAAGGGAGTCGTAGGTTTGTCTCAAGGAGCAAATGAAATAGAGAATGGACTAAGCAGACTTCATGATGGAACGAATGAACTTTATGAATCTACAGCGGATTTACCAGAACAAATGAAAAAAGAAGTCGATCAAATGATTGATGACTACGATAAATCAGATTTTAAAGCTGTATCCTTTGTCTCACCTGAGAATGAAAAAATAAACTCCGTTCAATTTGTTTTTAAAACAGAAACGATTAAAAAAGAAGAGAAAAAAGAAGAAGAGAAAACAAAAAAAGCTGAAGAAGAAAAAGGATTTTGGAAGAAGTTAATGGACTTGTTTTAATGGAAAAGGTGTCATCCTCTAATTATAAGGAATGGCACCTTTTTTATTATTTAAAATGGCTCTTATAGAATTAGTTAAGTTCCGAAAAGGAATTTTTTGTTAAAAAGAGAATATTTAAAAGGGGTCTGGCTTTAATCTGAATAAATATAAAGGAGTTGTTTTTTTTATGTCATTACATGTTCAAAAATTAGATTTACAAAAAGCTAATATATCTGGATCAAGGTGGCAAGAAGTGAATGCTGAGGAGCTTGAGATAGATAATGTAAGCTTGGCAAAAACAAAGGTTAATAATGCAAATATGAAAAGTATGTTATTAAATGATGTTAATTTGGAACAAGTTGAAATCTCCAATACTAATTTATCTCGGGCACAAATAAAACATGCTAATTTTAGTCATGCCGTTATAGATCACGTTCACTTATTTGGAACAGAGTTTCGTAATGCTGTTCTTCCGGAAGAAGGAGCTCCAAATTTTAATGAAAACGGAGAATACAAACCAGTAAGCTTCGATCATTGTAATCTCGCAAAAGGGCAAATAAAAAATTGTAACTTATCTAATATGGAAATTATCGATTGTGACATTTCAGGGCTTAAGATTAATGGGATATTAATTGAGGATTTAATTAGGAAACAAGAAAAGTAAGAGAGAGGTTGAACCTGAATAATTTGTAAAAGGCAAGGTTTTATTGACTTTTCATGGTTGATCTTGACCAAATCGAATGAGAGTGGTGAAATAAGCAAATGAAAAAAGAGTTAGGGGGATTAGAAGACATTACAGGTGTTACTTGCATTTATATTCTAGTAAAGGATGTTTACGAGTCTGTTAAATGGTACCAAAAGAACTTAGGCTGTGAACCTACAATCCATAACCCTGTTAGTCCTGGGATGCAAAGATCTATCCTAAGATTTCCAGATCATAATGGTGACATTCTGGGGCCAGGTCTTAGGCAAACGACCCCAGCTATATTCCTTGTGACCGACAAGACGCGAGAAGAGAGAGTGGATCATGCTGTTAAGAGTAACAATCTACACCCTTTAGTTTGCTTCATTACTCCACGTATTCAAGAAATGTACAATCGTTTCATAGAAAATGGTGTAGAAATAGTAAATGAAATTTCCGAGGATAGATCTGTTGGAGATGCTTTTAAATTTTACGATTTAGATAGAAATCTGTTAGAAATATGGCAACCATGAAATGAATAAATCAGTTTATTCTGATATAAAAAGCCAATCCCTAGATGCTGTCCCTTTAGGAAATGGCTTTTTTATTTTTTTGATTATGAATGAGAATATTTTTTCCTCAACATCTGTTTCAATTGGATAAGCTTTGTGAAAAGGTTTGGTATAGATTTGCAAAAAACAAACATGAAGCCTTTGTCTTTCACACGAGCTTAATGAAAAATTATGGAAAATTGAGCTCTTTATCATCCCATTATAAAATGTTTTACTTTATAATATAGCAAAAGATAATATGTAAGGAGTTTATTTATGGAATTGATAACAAGTAAGTTGATCATTATATCATTGTTTATAATGGTCATTACAATGGTAGAGACCTTAGCTTACTCGACAAGGATTTCAGGTACACGGGTCAAGCTAATTGCGACAGCAATTTCTTTATTTAGTACTCTTGTCATTGTTTCAAGATTTTCGACAATGATTCAACAACCCCTAACAGCAAAATTAATTGCAGAGGCACCTGATTGGAACAAACTACATTTTATAGAGGAACAATATAGAATCTTAATTGGAGTTACCACAATTGGAGTATTGCTAGGAATTCTTCTTTTCCCAACATTTATCAATATTTTTTCAAGAGCCATCGTTCAGCTATCAAAACAACGGGGATCTATGGTGGCATTATTTCTTAGTCAATTTAATAGAAAAGGTTTTAGGAAAATAATGAAATGTATAAGAATGCCTAAACTATCATATCTAAAGGGAATTACATATAAAACCATACCCAAAAGGCTTTTTGTTACCAATGTAATTGTTTCAGCAGTTTTTACGATTGGGGTACTTTCTTCTATCTATGCATCCATGTTGGTTCCTGAAGATTATGCTCAAGCTGCTTTAATGTCATCAGGTATTATTAACGGCATTGCGACAATATTGCTAACATTATTTATTGATCCTAAAGCTTCAGTTTTGGCAGATCGAGTCATGAAAAAAGAATGTGATTACATTTATTTGAAAAGCTATTCTTTAACAATGGTTAGTTCTAAATTAGTCGGTACAGTTCTAGCTCAATTATTATTTATTCCGGCTGCATACTATGTTGCTTGGTTTGCTAGTTGGATATAAGTAAAACGCCTCAGTAATTCAAATTTTTAGGAGTATAGAGATGAAACTATTTTTGTCAATTATAATAGCCGGACTATTAGGTTTATTAGTTTTCATTGGACCTGTTGGAATTTATCTATTATGTGCAACTATTGTGGGAGTGCTCTTTAGAACATATATATTAATAAGAGAGATTCATAAACAAGTTGTTCCAGCTGGAGGAACTGATAAAGCTAAAGAAGTATATGAGAGGTATTTAATAGAAAAAGGCGAAAAATGAGATTGAAATATAGGGGGAAGATCGATGATTCGTAAATTAAATAAAGATGATCATGAATCAGTAATGAAGTTAATTGGTCCTAAACCAGCAGAAAATTTATTTATTATAGGTGATATTGAAGCATATGGATATGATTCTGACATACAAGATCTATGGGGACAATTTGAACGTGGTAAATTAATGGCTGTTTTATTACGATATGATCGAAATTACATTCCATTTAGTGAGGGTCAATATGATGTAAAAGGCTTTGCAGACATTATTAATCTTAATCCATCACGAATTGAAATCAGTGGATTAAAGCATTTAATTGAGCCTCTGCAACAATATATACATAGAGATGTAAGAAAGCATAGTGAAACATATTACGCAAAATGTATAGGTTTAAGTTATGAGGTAGATAAGGAGAAAATAAAACTTGCAAGCTATTTACAGTCGTCAGAATATCATGAAAATGTAGAGATGTTACGTTCAATACCTGAGTTTGCTACTGGGAATTTAGTGTTGAAGCGAGAGAACGTGCTGAAAAGGTAAAACTGGGAGAACCTATTTTGTTCGGAATGAAGAAGGAGAAATGGTTGCTTCAGCATCCACAACAGCCGAAAATTCTCAATCTGCGATGATCATGGGAGTTGGAACAAGACCAGGATTTGAACGGAGAGGATATGCAACATTATGTATGGAAAAGCTTTGCAGTGAATTACTTTCTGAAGGAAAATCACTTTGTTTATTTTATGATAATCCTGCTGCAGGAAAGATCTATAAAAGATTAGGATTTTCTGATATTGGATTTTGGACTATGATTCGTTATGAATCAATTGGTGGGCAAGTTGAGTGATAAGGTTCTTATACCTTATGAACGCTAGGCACTATCCAAAAGGATACGTGCTTATTTTAGTTTTAAGGGAAAAATGAGATGATTAATGCATAGGTGTTCCGGGTAAATACAATAAAATTATTAATGTTTGTGAAGAAATATTCATAAACATGGGAGTAGCATGTTGTGGAATAAAATCCCATAAGTTTTTCAGAATTTTTATAGTACAATTATGAGACATTGCACAATGATTATGAGCAATTATTTATTTAACAACTAGAAATGGTGTGGTTATAGATGCAAAGACTAAAAGTAATAGTCACGATTGCTAGTTTACTAGTAGTGTGCTTTAGTTTATACTTCTTTCTTTCTCATTTTAATCAAACAAAGCAGAGTAATATCGAAACATCAATTATGAATGAAGCGACAGAATCTGTTGAAACATCAGAAAAATCTAACACGGAAGATAAGAAAATTTCTGAAGAAGCGCCACTTGAAAAAGACGTGAAGATTGAGGATGTTTCAATTGAATTAGCAGATGAAGAAAAGAAAGAAATTGTAGAAGATGAGAATAATAAACATACAATAACAGAAGGTATCAAGGAGAAGGTAAAAGAAGCTGTAGAAGGTGTTATAAAACTTTTTGAAAAGGATCTACAGGTCGTAGCGATTGGTGATTCTCTCACTCAAGGTGTTGGAGATGAAACTAAAAATGGTGGTTATGTCGGGATTTTAAATACCACGTTTGAAAATAATAACATAAAAGTTACGATTGAAAACTACGGGAAAAGAGGAAACCGTACCGATCAATTACTAAAACGTCTTGAGAAAAAAGAGATTGAAGCATCTATTCAAAAAGCTGATATCGTTTTAGTTACAATAGGAGCCAACGATATTATGAAGATTGTTAGAAGCAATTTTACAAACCTTCAGCTTGAGGATTTTGAAAAAGAGGAACAACAATATATTGAAAGATTAACAGCTATTTTTAGTAAAATTAATGAACTAAATCCAAACTCTAAAATATATTATATTGGTTTTTATAATCCTTTTGATCGTTATTTTCCTGAAATTCAAGAAATGCAAATGATTGTTAACGACTGGAACGAAATTGGCAAGTCTATAACAGAGGATTTTGAAAATGTAAATTATATCCCAATCGCTGATCTTTTTAGTAACTCAGATGTAGAATTATTATCCGAAGATTATTTCCATCCTAATACAACTGGTTACAAGCTTATGGCTAAGCGTATTTTAGAAAGCATGGAAGAGGTTAGTGTTGAAAAAGAGGCGATAGCTGAGGATGAAGAATAGACAATTTCAATATCTCATCTATGAAACACTATAAAAAACACATGAAAAACATGCACTGTCCAATAGGATAGCGCATGTTTTTTGGTTAAGTGGTACTTAAAAATGAAGTGTGTTATCTTTTCACCCTCTAAAAATACCCCCAAAAATTCTGAAAAATGATAAAATAAAAATGTCTTTTAATAGAATAGTAGAAATAAACACTTTATAATGGCAAATAAAGACAATAAAAAAATCATAACCGTTATAAATACCCTCTATGCTTTTTCTTATAATATAAATAACATAAGTCGTGAAAGGGGATACATATCTTGAATACAAAATTCTTAGATTTACTGGCCCAAAAATATGATAGTGAAGAAAAAGTGGTCACTGAAATTATAAATCTAGAAGCCATTCTAAATCTACCAAAGGGAACAGAGCATTTTGTAAGTGATTTGCACGGGGAGTATCAAGCCTTTCAACATGTGTTAAGAAATGGTTCTGGAAAGGTCAAAGAGAAAATTGAGGACATATTTAAAAAGGTTTTAACCGAAAAAGAAATAAAAGAATTTGCCACATTGGTTTATTATCCGGAAGAAAAATTAAAGCTTATTAAAAATGATTTTGACAATGAACAAGAATTACACCACTGGTATAACGTCATTATTGAGCGCATGATTAAGCTTATTTGTTATGCGTCTTCTAAATATACACGCTCGAAATTGCGTAAAGCATTACCTAGTCAGTTTGTTTACATTGTAGAAGAATTACTATATAAAACAGATGAATTTACAAATTTTAAGGAACCTTATTATTCAAAAATCGTCCAACAAATTATTACTCTCGGACAAGCAGATAAGCTCATTATCGGACTTGCCTATACGACTCAGAGACTAGTTGTTGATCATCTTCATGTTGTAGGGGATATTTATGATCGTGGACCTGAACCAGATAAAATCATGGAAGCTCTCATTAATTATCACTCTGTTGATATTCAATGGGGAAATCATGATGTTCTCTGGATTGGGGCTTTTGCCGGATCAAAGGTTTGTCTGGCAAACATTATTCGAATTTGTGCACGTTATAACAACCTAGATATCATTGAAGACGTATATGGAATCAACCTAAGGCCGCTTCTAAATCTAGCTGAGAAATATTATGGTGATAACCCTGCCTTTAGACCTAAGGTGCAGGGAGATGAATCAATAACGGAAGAAGAAAAATTACAAATCACAAAAATCCATCAAGCCATCGCAATTATTCAGTTTAAGCTTGAAAGTCCGATTATCAAAAGACGTTCGAATTTTAATATGTCAGAAAGACTTTTGCTTGAAAAGGTAGATTATGAGAATAACGAGATTACAATTAATGAACAAACATATCCACTTGAAAATCCCTGCTTTGCAACGATAAATCCAGCTCAACCTGATCAACTCTTAGAAGAAGAACAACAGGTAATAGACAAGCTATTGTTTTCTGTTCAGCACTCAGAAAAGCTTGCAAGACATATGAATTTTCTTATTAAGAAAGGCAGTCTTTATTTAAAATATAACGGAAACTTATTAATACATGGCTGCATTCCTTTAGATGAAGAAGGAAATATGGAAAAAATGATCATTGAAGATAAAACCTATGGTGGTCGTGAATTACTTGATGTGTTCGAACATTATTTACGTTATTCGTTTGCACATCCTGAAGAAACAGATGATCTTGCGACAGATATGGTATGGTATTTATGGACTGGTGAATATTCTTCATTGTTTGGCAAAAGAGCAATGACAACCTTTGAAAGATATTTTATTAAGGACAAGGCAACACATAAAGAGAAAAAGAACCCTTATTATCACCTGCGCGAGGATGAGGAAACATGTCGCCGCCTACTAAAAGAGTTTGATCTAGATCCAGATCAAGGCCATATCATTAACGGCCATACTCCTGTAAAAGAAATTAATGGAGAAAATCCTGTAAAAGCAAATGGAAAAATGATTGTGATAGATGGGGGCTTCTCGAAAGCCTATCAATCGACCACTGGCATTGCAGGATATACATTACTATATAATTCCTTTGGTATGCAGCTTGTTGCTCATCAACATTTTAATTCAAAAGAAGATGTTCTCTTAAACGGAACAGACGTTTTATCAGTTAGACGTATAGTAGACAAAGAGTTGGAGAGAAAGAAAGTGCTAGAAACAAACATTGGGGAGGACTTATTACAGGAAGTCTCAATGTTGAATAGCTTGATGGAGTATCGTTATATAAAGTGATGGGACAAGGGGACAGGTTTACTGTCCCGTTTTTATTTCTAACTTAAAAAGATAACAACAGCCTTACACTATTGTTCTACATATAAAAAAAAGTATCTCGATGCTATGAACAGGTTTTTTATAAAATGTCAGATGCGGCATATTATTTTAAACTATATGAAAACAAGACTGCAAGTGAATTCATTGAAGTAAATGAAGCTGCGCTTATTTTATTTTGAGGTTTATGTTTTATATTTTTCCAGAATTGCGTTAGAATTATATAGAATTGGTTTGACCTAAATGGAGGATATAATAATGAAAGAACTAAAGGTATTGCAAAAAGAGGCGATGGAAGTATTAAAGGCAACAAGTCGAACATTTTATATACCGATTACTTTTTTGAAAAAAGATTTAAAAGATGCGGTGGCAGTAGCTTACTTAGCAATGCGGGCTATAGATGAAATTGAAGATCACCAAGAACTCTCAAATGATGTAAAGCATGATTTACTAATGGAAGTAAGTCAGTTATTACTTGAAGAAAACTTTAATAATCAAAAGTATAATGAAGTAGTTTCGCCATATAAAGATGTATTACCTGAAGTGACATTGCGATTAGCGGATTGGCTATCATTAACTCCTACAGGTGCGAAAAGTCGTGTACAAGCTGCTACAAGTGAAATGGCAATGGGAATGGCGAAGTGGTCAAAAGCAGGTTGGGACATAAAAACACGTGAAGATTTGGATGACTATACCTATTATGTTGCTGGATTAGTTGGGGTTATGCTATCAGATTTATGGCAGTGGCATGACGGAATTGAAACAGACCGTGACTTAGCAATTGGCTATGGAAGAGGACTACAGGCTGTAAATATTTTACGTAATCAACATGAAGATATGGATGAACGTGGAGTAAGCTTTGTTCCTGATGGCTGGAATCAAAATGAGCTATTTTCTTATGCTAACGAGAACCTAGCAATGGCAAATGAATATATCAAAAGTATTAATAAAAGAACGATTTTATTATTCTGTCGTTTACCGCTGGCAATTGCTCATAAAACTTTAAAGGCACTAAAGGATGGTCGCGAGAAGATCAGTCGTGCTGAAGTAGAAAAAATTGTTCAGGAAGTACAAGTTGATTAGATAACCTGGAGATCATAATTCCTTAAAGCTCAGAGTTATAAAACTCTGAGCTTCTTTCTAATGTAACTAGAAGAATCCTTTATTTTAATTGTCGTTCATTGCACCAGCTTCTCGGGAAGTCATTGCACCTTGTCCTTGACTTATATCTTTTTGAATTTCCTGTTTCACCTTTTGTGGATCAGTGCCGGCAAACCCAGGACTCATTGCTGAACCTGAGTTCTTATGAGCTTGTTGGTTTTTCATTATAGGCCTCCTGCGGTGTTATTTAACACTGCTTATTATTTACAAAAAAACAGGTAGTATATCCATATTACTGAGTATGTAATTGACTAATTAATTTATCTAATCTTCTTAAATGAAAGGAATAATCAATAATAGAAGATACGACAATCAATAAACGAACATTTTGATCAGCATTTTGCATATATAAGTTTAATTTAAGTTCATAACTTTCTTTCATCTCTTCATACTCAAAGCTCGAATGTTTTTCTTTTATTTTACCTTGATATTTTAAAAGTAAAAATTCATGATACTTCATTAAGTATTCAAGTTGATCGTCAAAAAATTGACTTTCCTTTTCAGATTTTTTGCTTTGAAAAAAGTGTTCCTCGATATTTTCTAAAAGCTGTGCACCTTCTTGCAATGTTTTAAACAACTGCCTGAAAACAAGGAGTTCTCTTACTTGCAGCTGATTTGACTTTCTTCCGAGTTTTACTCTTTCTTCATCAAACAATTGAAATAGCTCTTCTAATTTTTTAATATCCTTTTTAAAATTCTTACTATACTCCTGATATGAGCTCTCTGTTAACTCATTGGAAATGGCAGTTCTGATGAGCAATGACATATTTTGAAATGTTGTTTCAACAAGCTGTACAAATGACTTCTTATATTTTGGTGGAAAAATAAGTAGGTTAATTAATATGGCTGTGCATGTTCCGATTAAAATAATATAAAATCGTTCTAAAGCAAAATATAGATCCTCACTTCCAGCGGCACTCATCACAGCCAGGACTGTTACTAGTGTCAGGGAAATGGTACTTTGCAGCTTTAATTTTAAACTAATTGCGATAACTAAGATAATAACGAAGCCTATAATTACTGGATTTTCTCCAAAGAAATAAATGAAAAACAGGGAAATCGTAGCTCCTATCGTATTAGCCAAAATTTGATCAACCATTTGCTTCCAAGTACGATAAACAGAAGGCTGAATAGCTAAAATGGCCGCAACTCCAGCAAAAACAGCATGTTCAAGATGCATCAACGAACATATGTATATCGATAAAGCAACAGCTAAACCTGTTTTTAATATGCGTGGACCGAACGTAATAGTAAACCCTCCAAACTAAAATAAAATGGGACAGAGGGACAGGTTCACTGTCCCGAAGTAAACATTTATATCAACTATATCATTAACCATTATAGATAAAACTGTAATGATATCAAGATAGAGACAGAGGATTATGTTTTTATTTAGCCCAGTAATCAAGAGTTTATTAAATAAAGAAGGATATGAACACTTTCTATAGAAGAAAGAAGGATCTTAATTTGTTTTTTGAATTGATACGTAATAAAACAATTTTTGAGAGTATTCTTCACATTTCTTAGTACCAGCTGTACAGTATTGGACAAGTAGTTGTAAAAAAATAGATACAGGGAGATCGTAATGTCACAAAATAAATTTGTATTAGTGGTTAGTGTATCAATTCTTTGTAATGATAAAGTGTTAATAATAAAAGAAAATAAGCCTACAGCACATAATAAATGGAATTTTCCAAGTGGACGAATTGAATACAGTGAAGACATTTTTGAAGCAGCTCATAGGGAAGTAAAGGAGGAAACTGGGCTCGAGATAAAATTAACAGGAACAACGGGTGTTTATCAGTTCATGAGCAGTACAAACAATCAAGTATTTCTTTTTCATTTTATCGCCGAGGTTACTGGTGGTGCTCTATCTCTTGAAGAGGATGAAATTGTAGATGCTAAGTGGATTAAAGTTAACCAACTTTCTGAATTAAAAGATGAAGAATTGCGGGAAGCAGGCGTACTAAATCAAATAGTACAAAACGTATTAAGTGGGAACATACAATCTATTGAACTTTTTAATAATTATATCTAGGGTTATTCTAATGTTAGACAAAACGTTGGAAGAACTTGTGAGGAGAGTTGTTCATAGGGTTATGAACGACAACGTGGGGAAAACTTGAGAGGAATGTCGTTCTTCTTCTGGTATATGAACGACAAGCAGTGCAACTGAGTCTCGAAAGTGGGCGAATTGGGACAGAAAAAAGAGTGGGCAGCCAAAATGAGTCTCGATAGTGGGCGAATTGGGACAGAAAAAAGAGCGAGGAGTGCAATTGAGTCTCGAAAGTGGGCGAATCGGGACAGAAAAAAGAACGAGCAGTGCAATTGAGTCTCGAAAGTGGGCGAATTGGGACAGAAAAAAGAGTGGGCAGCCAAAATGAGTCTCGATAGTGGGCGAATCGGGACAGAAAAGGGAGCGGGAAGTGCAATTGTGTCTCGAAAGTGGGCGAATCGGGACAGAAAAAAGAACGAGCAGTGCAATTGAGTCTCGATAGTGGCAGAATCGGGACAGAAAAGAGAGCGAGTAGTGCAACTGAGTCTCGATAGTGGGCGAATCGGGACAGAAAAGAGAGCGAGCAATGTAACTGTGTCTCAATAGTGGCAAAATCGGGACAGAAAAAAGAGCGGGCAGCCAAAATGAGTCTCGAAAGTGGGCGAATAGGGACAGAAAAGAGAGCGAGCAGTGCAACTGAGTCTCGAAAGTGGGCGAATAGGGACAGAAAAGAGAGCGAGCAGTGCAACTGAGTCTCGAAAGTGGGCGAATCGGGACAGAAAAAAGAGCGGGCAGCCAAAATGAGTCTCGAAAGTGGGCGAATCGGGACAGAAAAAAGAGCGGATAGCCAAAATGAGTCTCGATAGTGGCAAAATCGGGACAGAAAAAAGAGTGAAAACGCTGAAAAACAAGAGAGAAAAGTCGTTCATCAGGCATATAAACGACAAAACGTTAGTAGAACAAGAGGGGAGTAAGGTTCAACAGCGTTCAAGCTCTTTCTTTTCACAATGACTGATGTACTTGTTTTCTATTTATCCCGTACTATCGATCAGCTTATGCTATAATTATTTACTTAGGGAAATAATAACCTTGTTCATATGGAACGGAGAAAGCCTCCGCCTAGTGATAAAATATGGAGGTGTATATTAATGAATAAACGCTGGACAATCGGTAAAATTAAAGAATTTGTTGAAAAAAACTCTGATACTAAGCTGTTAACGACTGAATATCACGGTTTTTCTCAAAAGTTATTTTTTAAATGTTCATGTGGTAACAATTTTGAAAAAACATTTACAAAATTTAAGAACAATAACCAACGTAAATGTGAAGAATGTCAACCGCCAAAACCATCACGTTAAACGAATGTAGTGCTGATTTTATTACATAAAAATCAGCACTATTTTTATTTTTTATAAGAATCTAATACTGGAAATTTAAAATTATGAACCTGTTGCTACTTCTTAAAACGTCTAATAGTTGGAAAGGAGGTTATGAGATGTGAAACCTAATGGGGAAATGCTTTATAAGGAGTTGAAGTATGCTAGTGCTGACGATTTAGATCTAATCCTAACTGAGTTAATGATACAGTATGGCACGGATCTCACTACATTAGCTTATACTTACACAAAAAATACAGAAGCTGCTAAGGATATCGTTCAAAATGTATATATTAAATGCTATAAAAAATTACATACATTTAAAGGACAGTCTGCCATTAAAACATGGCTTTTCCGGATCACTATTAATCAATGTAAAGACTATTTAAGATCTTCATATTTTCGGAGAGTAATTCCAATTGGAATGAAGCCTAGAGAAGATATAGAAGAAAGAAATAGTACGGAAAAAGTAGTACTACAAAAAAATATAAAAAAACAAATTCAGGAAAGTATAAATAAATTACCAACGAAATATAAAGACTCCATTTATTTATACTATGTACAAGAGCTAAGTTTAAAGGAAACTGCTGATATTTTAGGTGTGCCAATTGATACAGTTAAAACGAGGTTAAGAAGGGCAAAAGAAAAACTCCTACCACTCTTAAATGAGGAGGATATGTTTTATGACGAATAAATTAATTGAGTTAAAGGAAATTCTTATAGAAGATGAAGTAAGAAAAGACTTAGAATTCACCTCGAAAGATAGAGAGAAAGTGTTAAATAGTATACATCAGCCAATAAAACAAAATAGACGTATAAACACACCCGTTATCATTGCTTCTACATTTTCGGTTGCTTTAATTTTTTTGCTTGTAATGAGCTCAACTTGGAATCCAACTGAACGTAAAAATACTGGTCATGAAGAACAAATCGAATTTGTTGATCAAACAAGTTTGTTTACAGAACTAAATCAGACAGTTGAGAATAATGGTATCAAAGTAACTCTACAAAATGTTATGTACGATGGATCACGAATACTAGTAGAGTATGAAGCGGAGTCCACCACTGGTGAGGAACTTGAAAGAGTTACAGGTCATTATCGACTAACGGTTAATGGTGAAAAGGGTAAAGATTTAACTCTTGTTCCCCAGGAAGGTAATGAAAAAGGTACTGCCATTGTAGCTATTGAATTGTATAAGGAGTTTCCTGAACAATTTGAGCTAGGTTTTAATATCAACATGATTGAGGAGCAAAAGGGTACTTGGAATTTCAGTATTCCGATACAGCAGGTGCCTGGAAAGATTAAAAGGTTTGAACCAAAAACTGTTGTCAAAAAAGATCATTTACAATTAACAATTAACGAAGTGATTGCTTCTCAAAGTGCCATTAAAATTAGATATGAAGAAAGTGAAAATGGTAATATTGATAGAAGCTCACCTTTATATAATAAATCTGTCATATATGAAATACTTGATCCAAAGGGGAATGAAATTGTACCTATATCTTCCCGTGGACTAAGTTTAGATTGGTTTTCGTATGGTGTTGGAAAACATACAACAACAACATGGTATCATGCTCCAAAAGAATTGCCTGAGTATCTTGTGTTAAAAGCGTATATTCCAAAACAGGATTCCAAATCAATCTCAATAAAAAAATCAATTAACGAATCATTACCGATTGTTTTAAATCAAGATGCTACTAATAAACTAGTTATATCAAAAATTGAAAAGAAAGAAGGGCAGGTCTGGTTACATTATTCTATTGATGGAAATCTAAAGCAAGCAAGAAATTGGCTAAGTTTAAAGTGGGAAAAAGATGGTGAAGAACAATACTTTCAACCTATTTCTTATCCTGATTATAAGCCAAATCAAGAAAATATCGCAAAATTTGATGTTAACTTCTCAGAAAACCTATATATTGTAACGGAAAAGATAAGCTTTGAGGAATATGAAGAATTAGATATGAAAATTCCGTTAACTGATTCTCAGTAGCATCGTTTACATGCTCATTATAAAAAGGCGGCGTTATGCCGTCTTTACTTATGCCGATATTTCCAAAAATTATTTAAGTGATTTGTCTTAGTTATTTCAATAATTTTAAAGTTAATAGGATATTTATGGTAAGCTGATTATGATAACTCGAATATCATACATTAATAATGTTATAAAGTTTAGAATCAATACGAGAGGGGTTTTAAGAAGGAAACTAACTTAACACTTAGTATCGTTCATTAAATAACTCCAACTGTATCTGCTCAAAGAAATAATCTATGGGGGAAATATGCTAGTAGTTTCTTGATCACATTATCTTTAATAATGATTGTGTTGAGTTTGTCTTTTACGAAACAAAAAAGAAAAAAGAGAATATTAGTAGGGATTGGGTTAATTTTGTATTCTGTTATAAGCTATCCTTTATTAGTCCCAGCTTTTGGTGAACTTATGGCTCTAGAAGGAGTAGTAAGTTTGATGGTTATGAACATCATATTATTAATTGGAGGAATTCTTACAAGTATAGTAGGGATGTTCACTAAGGATAAAATAATATAAGTGGTATTGATACCTACGATTTGGCTATATGTTTTGATACCACTTACTGTTATTAGTGCAATGGTGGTTTATTTCGAAAAAAAATCTGGAATGACTACACCTAAAGAGAATGTGCAAGCTTACAAAGAGGTCAAGTAATGAAACAAAAAGGTGTAAATAAGAGTGGATCTGGTATGAAAAGTATCTACTATAATTGATAAAGAAAATCAATAATTTAGCGATAAATGAAAGGAAAAAGATATGAATATAGAAGCTTCATTAATAGCATTACCATCCTTTGAAACAAATCGGCTAATTTTAAGAAAAATTAATATTAATGACCTAGATGATATATATGAATTTTCCTCTGATCCAAAGGTTGCCCACCATATGACTTGGGAAGTAAATAAAACGAAAGAGGAGACATTACATAATTTTGTCAGTATAGTAATTGAAAAATACAAAACTGGTCAATCAGCAGATTGGGCGATTGTACATAAAGAAAGTAATAAAGTAATTGGTACTTGTTCTTTTGTTGATTGGTCTAATAACAATCAAAAAGCTGAAATAGGATATGTTCTAAATAGAAACTACTGGGGACAAGGGTTAGTTTCTGAGGCTATTAAAGTGGTCATTAAATTTGGATTTGAGATTCTTGAGTTAAATCGAATTGAGGGTGGATGTGATACTGATAATATTGGTTCTGAAAAAGTAATGTTGAAGGCAGGATTTAAGTATGAAGGGACTCTTAGAAAAAATGAGTACATAAAAGGGGAATTTCGCGATACTAAGGTTTATTCCATTATAAAGGAAGATTTCTTTTTAAATAGGATAAATATATAGTTAAAGAATTAGGAATTCTATTAAGATATTCGAACTCCAACACTTTCAGTATGATGAATTTAAATGAATAAAATGCTTGAATGAGAATTCTCTTTAACTATTGATTTCTCTTTAAGTAAGTGTTATGATAATCATCGTCTCTTTTTAATAAGAAGAGACAAAGTTCTAATAACCAAGAAAAATTTAAAATGTTATTGACTTCTATGAAGTTAAGTGATAAGATATTCCTTGTCGCTAGGGAATGTTAGTGACATTTGTTTTATCTAAAAAATATTCAGAGAAGTTGACAATGAAGAAGTTATTTGATATAATAATTCCTGTTGCTAATTTCTTCGAAATTCAGCTTGGTAGTTCTTTGAAAACTAAACAAAACAGAAACGTCAACGTTTTAAAGATACAATTATGAGCTTTATCAACTCTTTATTGGAGAGTTTGATCCTGGCTCAGGACGAACGCTGGCGGCGTGCCTAATACA
>NZ_JBLUOI010000016.1:0-75154 GCF_048059995.1 Metabacillus sp. YM-086
ATGGGCCTATAGCTCAGCTGGTTAGAGCGCACGCCTGATAAGCGTGAGGTCGATGGTTCGAGTCCATTTAGGCCCACTTTAAATCATGAATATTTCATTTTGTTCCGCAGTAGCTCAGTGGTAGAGCAATCGGCTGTTAACCGATCGGTCGTAGGTTCGAGTCCTACCTGCGGAGCCATTTTTATCTTTATATATTGCGCCTTTAGCTCAGCAGGATAGAGCAACGGCCTTCTAAGCCGTCGGTCAGAGGTTCGAATCCTCTAAGGCGCGTCAAAAAAGAGACCACTAGTGGTCTCTTTTTCATTTTCTATTTAGTTCCTAGTGGTATATTTATCACATCATTTTCTTCTTTCCAACTACATGGTTTTACCTCGTTATTATATAATTTCTTTAGAAGTAGCATACATAAATTTGTATGATCCACTTTTCCACCAACTGAACTGCATTTTTCTACATCTGCTCGTAAGCCAATTGAAAACAATGTAACTGGCTTTTTAAGTAGTGGATTCCACGCTTTCATAAATCCAATAGTAGAAGACTCATCATTTGTACTTTTATATTCATTAAGAAAAAATACTGCTCCACAACGTTTTATTAATTTTTCTTCAGCATCCTTGAGTGTTGTGTCAGGGTATGCTTTTTCAATTTCTGTTTTAGGCAATGTGAGAAAGTCTTTTGGTAAAACAGGTTGTAAGGAAGGATGAAATTCGTTCATATAATCTTCAGTTTTTTTTATCGAACTATAGATATTTTTCACTTCTGTGATCAAATATTCTATACTTTTGTGTTTTTCTAAGATGATTTTTTCCCATTCCCACTCTTCAGTATAAAATGAATTAAATTGTTCTAGAGCATTGTTTATTTTTAATGATCGTAGGTTTGTATATAATCCCTCACCATGTGTAAATCCGTATTTAAAAAGGGTTGTTCTTTTCCAATTTATGAAAGAATGTAAATCTTTCTTATCTTTATGTACCTGTATAGGTGAAGAAACCATTAATAAATTTAAAGTTTCTGAAAAAGTGTGTTCGAAAAAGGTTTTTAACTCGTTCATGGCAATTTCAGTATGCATTAAATTTAAGTTCGCATTATCCTTATTTTGAATTTTTTTATTCATTGAAGTCACCCTCCAGGAAAGTATTCATTCAATCATCAATTTTTGGGCATTTGACCCATTTATCATATGTGAGTCCTGCTTGAATTGTGACAAAAGACAATAGATGAATTACCTTTAGCAGGAAACTCACAAAATGTTGCTGCTTCAGCAGAAGAACAGTTTGCCTCAATGGAGGAAATCGCTGCATCGGCAAATTCCCTATCAAAGGTGGCAGAAGATTTACAAGGCATTGTTAGAAAATTTAAAGTGTAATGTTCAGCATACAAAGTAATCTAAGTAGATTATTTTTTACTTATAACATTCAAGCAGCACTGCGATAGAATCTTTGAAAATAATGGATGAGAATGATACAAAAATTTGGACCAACAGGATGTCAAATAAGAGGATAAAAAATGTCATATAGTTCATACTAGCCACTATTAGAATCTATTGAGAGGTTGTGTGGAGTTGGGTGCTGTAGAGAGAATGGGATACCGATTTGAACCTGAGTTTAGTGTAATAAATCAAAATGGGGCTATACATGTTTATCATAAAGGTGAGTTTGTTGAAGAAATTAAGTTCTCTTTTTCAGGGGATTTTCCGGTTCATGATAATATTGAAGCGCTAATTGATCAGTATTGTGAGGAACATAGAATATAAGACTCTTTCTTAAAAATAGAGCAAAAATAAAAAAGATTGAATGGACTACTATACGTCTCATCAATCTTTTTTTCTAAATTAAGATGTAATTCTCCAATTCATTTCATTGGATGTTCTTAACCATTCTGGTAGAGGAAATCTCTTTTCTATCGCCTCAGTTATCTCTTCTGCCATTTTTAATACAAGGGAGAGTTCAGTGTATTGAAGCACTTGCTGTGATAAAAATCCTCCTACATTCACCACACCTGAAATGCTATAATCGCCAACAGCATCTAACTCTTTACCGACCCCTGCACCAGGTTTTAATCCTCCATCAAATACATAAAACTTGCCGATTGAGTCAACTTTCCCTAACATTGAATCGATTACAATTACTTTCTTATTTATAGGAACTTCACTTAGCTTCTCATTTAAATTTTTAGCATGTACAAGGTTGTTTATTGTACCAATTACATTTCTGTAACCCTTCTTTTTTAGGAATGAACCTACTAATGGACCTAATGAATCACCTGTTGAACGGTCTGTCCCTATGCAAACAAATATAACTTTATTGCTGCTTATATTAGTAGGGATCACATCTTGTAATATTTCAGGTAAATGAAAGGAAGTTACTGGTGAAATCATTGGCACAGCCCCCTGAACAATAATTGTAGTTGATAAAATTTACATAAACTTAATAATTTATTTACAATTTTATCATATAAATCCATATTTTATTTAATAAAATAAAGAATTTTCAGAATATATTTCAGCATTTCTCGCAGGAGGGAGTTGAATTTTAGATGATATTGTTGCAATTTGTCGTAATAATATAAAAATAATAAGGATTATTTTTTGGTTGAGATTGGTAGAGGCATCGGGCGGGATTCGATTTCGTTCAGTAATAAATGAATAAATTCATCGGATGCTTTTAACTTGATCGCATCTTTATATGCCCTATAGAGTGTTAAATTTGAGATAAGTTGTAGGGTTGTCTTTTTTTGCATTATTTGAAACTCCTTGAATAGTATGATTGCAACATTTATTGTAGCCAATTTCCCAATAAATGATAAGGGTTTCGACGATCATTCTTATAATATGACAAAAGTGTATTTGTTATAGAGGATAGTTACTTGGAACATACTAGTTATTTTCGTAGGGAACAAGATCATCAATTTCATTCAATCCAAGGCTACATACAGATTTTGTATCAACATTATAAAATAAAAGTTGAGTCCTATCCGGAGATAAATGAATAACACGACCAGAAAATGAAGTTCTCCCTATTTTCGTTTTCGTATATGCCACTCGAAGAAGGGTATGCTTATCTTGCCATTTTTGGACTTTTGAAAAGAATTTTTCCATAATTAATAGTCCTTTCTAAGGATGTTGAGGTTAAGAAAAATAAAGATGTGATAAATTAAATATTTCCAAAATAACTGAGAATTATAAAGGATAAAATAATTAATACTGAAAATAAGGTGGTGTAAGGATGAAAATAGAAGGTACAATTATTTCTGGAGAGTTTGACTTTTCCATGAATGAATTTTCAATACATACTGTAAAGCATTTTCATACAGAATCTACTTTAAAAGAAAGGCAATTATTAATGCTTTATGAATATCTAACAAAGCATAAAGATGAAGATGGTGGGCAATTTATTACTTTATATGATCAATTACCTGTACGATTAACTAGAGGGGAATTGAATGATTTAATAGAAGATCTACAAAAGGTTAAATCATTGTACGAGTAAATTCTATCAGAAATAGTTTGATAAGACTAGTAGCTTAAAGAAGTTTTTAAAACCGCAATTTTTTGTTTGTGGTTTTTTATTATGCTTTGTAAAATACATTAGTATACTTTTCTACACTTAGTGAAAGTAAAGTATGTACTTGTAAAATATTGTTTGTTATCTAATAATGTGGATAGTAGCATCCATGAGAATTTTATCATTCCATAGATTGATTGAAAGAGGGTTTAAGAATGAACTTAAGAGTATCTGCGGTACAATATCACCTTCACACGATTCATTCGTTTGAGGAGTTTGCAAGTCAAGTCAAACACTATGTTAAAACAGCTGAAGAATTTGGTTCAGATTTTATTTTGTTTCCTGAGTTTTTTACCACACAATTATTATCCATTGGGGATGAACAAGGTAATGCATTACCTATTTATCGTTTACCCGATTTTACTGAAAAATATAGATCTCTATTTATTGAACTTGCCATGAGTACAGGAATGCATATTATTGGTGGAACTCATGTCATAGAAAAAGAAGGTAAGTTATATAATGTGGCACATCTTTTTTATCCTGATGGTCGAGTAGCTGAACAAGCAAAGCTGCATATTACACCTACCGAAGTAGAAGAGTGGAATATGAGTGCAGGTGATAGTCTGCAAGTATTTGTAACAGAAAAAGGGACAATAGCCATGCTAACTTGTTATGATATTGAGTTTCCTGAAATTGTTCGAATGGCAAAGGCAAAGGGGGCAGATGTAATCTTTTGTCCTTCTTGTACAGATGATCGTCATGGTTTCCATCGTGTTCGTTACACAAGCCATGCTAGAGCAATTGAAAATCAAGTATACGTTGTCACTACTGGTACAGTTGGATCTCTTCAAACAGTTGATTTTATGAGAGGAAACTTCGGGCAAGCGGCTGTTATTACTCCGAACGATGTTCCTTTCCCGCCAAAAGGAATTATGGTTGAAGGTGAAATTAATCAAGATATGATTGTAACAGCAGATTTGAATTTAGAGCTTCTGTATAAAGTACGCCTCACAGGCTCTGTTACTACATGGAGAGATCGTCGTACGGATCTTTATCCTGATTGGGAACCAGAAAAAGTAACGTATTAAACAGGAGGTTTCTATGTATCGAAAAGAATTTTATGTTTTCGACCAAGATAAACCAATTAAAGCTGTAATTCGTAACTATGAAAAAAAAGATTTCGAAAATTTAATCCTAATTCAGCAAGAAAGTTTTCCTCCTCCTTTTCCATCAGAGCTTTGGTGGAATGAAGAGCAATTGGAAAACCACATTGAATTATTTCAACAAGGTGCTTTATGTATTGAGATTGAGGGGCAGATGGCAGGATCAATGACTGCATTAATTGTAGATTTTAATCCGGATCATCCTAACCATACATGGGGAGAAATAACAGATAACGGGTACATCCGTAATCATAGCCCAGAAGGCAACACCTTATATGTTGTCGATATAGGTGTAAGGCCTAAATATAGAAAATTAGGTCTAGGAAAATGGCTGATGCTGTCAATGTATGAAGTGGTTATTCATTTAGGGTTAGAACGATTGCTAGGTGGTGGACGTATGCCCGGCTATCATAAAAAGTCTGACAATATGTCACCTGAGCAATATGTAGCAGCTGTTGTAAAAGGAACAATTAAAGATCCTGTTTTAACGTTTTTGTTACGGTGCAGCAGAACACCAATTGGAGTAGTATCAAACTACTTAGAAGATGAAGAATCATGCCATTATGGCACTCTTATGGAATGGAAGAATCCGTTTCATGTTGAATAATCATTAAAGGAGAATATTAATGGAGTATAACCGTATAACAAATATTAAAGATCCACTTTTTGCACAAATGCATCAACTCATGCAGGAAATTTTTCCTCCCGAAGAAGTGTTGGAATTTAACCTTTGGAAAGAGCCTTTAGAAGATCCAGGTATTCGTGTATTTGTTGCTGTTCACGAAGGCAAAGTTGTCGGAGCAACAGAGTATCGTTATTATGAAGACTTTAATGTCGCAATGACTGATTTTACGATTATTGGTCAAGCCGGCCTTGGAGTTGGACCTTTCTTAGCAAACAAGCGATCTCATGATCTGCAGCAACTAGCTAATGAAAATGGACAAAAGCTATCAGGTATGTTCGCGGAAATCTATGATCCTTATCGTGTTGAAGATTTTGAATTTGGCGGTGTAAAACCGATGGATCCGTATGTACGTCGAGAAGTATTAGCTCACCTTGGTTATAAACGAATTGATTTTCCTTATGTTCATCCTTCATGGAATAATGATGGAGAGGCTGTCACAGGTCTGGATCTTTGCTTCTTACCAATGGGAGAAAACAACACAACTATTCAATCGGATTTAGTTGTAGCATTCTTGAAGAGGTATTATACTGTACTACCTAACAAGCCTGAAGCATGGCTTAAGATGATCGAAGAACTTGAGTCTAAGGAGCAATTAGCTATAAAAAATATTTAATATTTCAAAAGCCCACTTTTATAGTGGGCTTTTTCTATGAAAATAGATCGTATATTTATCTCGTCCTTGCAAAAACTTATTAGTAAAAGAAAGTTTTTTCAGATAGTGTTTAAATGAAATTAGAAAAAAGGAGGAGAAACTATACTTGCTTAAATATTCAAGATTCTTATTGTTTTTAATGATGATCCTTCCTTGGTTTTCTCTGCCATTTATCGATAAAAAATCATTTAAACGGTACTATCCTGCAAGTTTATTTATTTCAATTGTTGTATGGCTGGAAAGTTATATTGCCAAAAAAAGAAGATGGTGGTGGTTTTATGAAAGTATTCATCCAAAAATAAAGGGTGAAACACCACTCATTTGGGGTCCTTTTTTTATAGGCTCTCTGTGGATTATGAAATTCACTTATGGGAAATTTTATCTATATCTTTTGATCAATTTGCTTGTTGATTCATTCTTTTCGTATCAACTAGTAAACTGGTTTCAAAAATTAGGAGTAAGTTCTTTGGTTCGTATGACTAGATTACAACTGCTATTCGTTTTTCAATTTAAAGCACTATTGCTTTATGGTTTTCAGCTTTTAAAAGAAAAAGGAAGTAACCCTAATAAAACAACAAGTTGACGCATTACATACTTAATTAATATACGATTAATAAGGAGAGAAATGTGATTGAAAGAGGAAAATGTTATCGATACTTTAAATGAATTTTTAAAAGGACAATATATGGGGATTCGTTCTTATGAACATTTTATTGAAAAGCTTGATGATGGATTAATAAAAAAACAATTTCAAACGATGCAACAGGAGCATAAACAGCATGCTTTACAAGTAGCAGAAAGAATTCAAAATCTTGGAGGTACTCCTGTTAGTAGTGAGGGAGTAGTTGGTTCTGTTCAAGGATTCATCAGCCAATTCCAAATCCCAGACACAACAGAAGGTATTATTGAAAGTGCTAAAAAAGGTGAAAGTTATTATGGAATTGGGATGTCAGAGGAAATAGTTAGAGGAGATTTAGATCAGGAAAGTCGGCAGCTTATTGAAAAGATATTGGATAAAGATCGACAACATGTACAGATATTAAATGAACTGCTTCACTAAATTGAGCTGCCATCAGCTCTTTTTTTATTGCTTAGTTTCTAAAGAAAAATTTCCTCCAGCTAATTCCCACGCGTTTTAGCGGTCATTATATTACCACTTTTTCATATTTTTCATCTACAATGAAAAGAACCACTACAAATTTGCCAATACATACATGAATTGATTATGAAATATAGAAACTAGAGATAACCTACATGGTGAAGGAGTTTTATCATGAATGACATATTAGCAAGTTATTATACAATGGCAGTTGAGCGTACTAAAACTAAGGTTTTAGAAGATATAGATAAGTATTTAGAAAAGAAGGAAACATTACCTTCATACGAACAATATGTTAGAGAACGTGGAGAGTATATTGATCAAATTTGGTTGAACTCATGGTTAAATACAACAGCAAGTCATGCAGCGAGTTATGAGAAAAAGGAATTTTTAATAGACAGAGGATATGACTTAGAAGGAATAACCAAGAAGTTAATAAACCAAATGTTTCGAAATGAAATAAGAGATGTCGAAGCCTTTCATGTTCTAAACTGGTTAGATGACATGTTCTTGAATCATAGTGATCATTGGAACGAAAGATATGAGAAAGCAAAAGAATCGTATGAAGATCGCAGAAAAATGCAGGAACACCGTGAACTTACCAAAAAGTTAATTTTGAAATTTGAATTTTATATAGAGGAGCTACTTAACGAAAACTATGAAGAGCTATATCTTTATGTTCGTTATTTAGTTGGTTCTCATCTTGCAATTGAAATTGAACAAAAAGGTGTTGTAATTGCTTCTGAAGGCTTAACATTTTCAACTTATTTATATGATGAAGCACATCTAGCTTATAACAGACATCAATATGAAGAAGACATGACAGAAATGTATGAACGATTAATATCAGGTTATTTGTTTGATTTTGGACCCAATTGGATTAAAGAACGTTTATCTACCGACCTTTTTGATGAATATAAGCATGTCTTTCATGGACCTGTGCCGGATACATTAATTAAGGAAATAGCCTTTGATTTATTTATGGAACTTGCAGAAGAATTTTTTGCTGACTTACTAGAAGAGTATGTAACAGATTTAACAAAGCTTATCGATACTCCTTTCGATCTTCAAGCACATCAGAAAATTTTTGAGCATGACCTTTCAGAGCGGGAACGAAAGGTTGTTGAAGAATTAGAAGAGATCAAACGAAGAAAAGAAGAAGAAGCCAGGATGGTTGATGATATTTTTGGGAGAGAATATAATCCACCAGCTGGCCGAAATATCCAATATATTCTTCATGTTGGAGAAACAAATACAGGGAAAACCTTTCAGGCGATTCAACGTATGAAGGACGCAAATAGTGGTATTTATTTGGCTCCTCTTCGATTGCTAGCTCTTGAGATCTACGAAAAGTTAAATGCAGAGGGTATTCCATGTTCTTTGAAAACCGGTGAAGAAGAAAAAACAATTGAAGGTGCTGCCCATATAGCATGTACTGTTGAAATGTTTTATGAAAAAGATTTTTATGATGTGGTAGTGATTGATGAATCACAGATGATTGCTGATAAAGATCGTGGGTTTTCTTGGTATAAAGCCATAACAAAAGCAAATGCAAAAGAGGTTCATATAATTTGCAGCTTTAATGCAAAACCAATGATTTTACAGCTTCTCGGTGACTCTGATATCGAAATTCATGAATATATTAGAGATATTCCTCTAGAAGTTGAACCACAGCTATTTCGCCTGAATCAAACGAGAAGAGGTGATGCATTAGTCTGCTTTTCGAGGAAGAGAGTGCTTGAGACAGCTTCTGAGCTGCAAAGAACAGGTCGTCAAGTTAGTATGATATATGGAAGCATGCCTCCAGAAACAAGAAAAAAGCAAATGCAGAGATTTATTAACGGTGAGACGACAGTTATTGTAGCGACAGATGCTATTGGCATGGGACTTAATTTACCTATACGACGAATTGTGTTTTTAGAAAATGATAAGTTTGATGGTACAAGAAGAAGGTGGCTCACTTCACAAGAAGTAAAACAGATTGCTGGTCGTGCCGGCAGGAGAGGCATTTATAATATTGGGAAGGTAGCATTTGTACACAACCCAAAATCAATGGCCCGCCTGCTAGATCAAGAGGATGACCCACTTCAAGGTTTCGCGATTGCCCCGACAACAGGTGTGCTTGAACGGTTTCAAAAATATTCGCGAAAACTTGGTTTGTTTTTTTATTTATGGGATCAATTTAAAAGTCCAAAGGGAACAAAAAAAGCTTCCCTTGCAGAAGAAAAGCTATTGTATGAAATGATTGAAGACACAATTATCGAAGCAAAACTATCTATGGCAGATTTATATGGTTTTTTACATTTACCGTTCTCAACGAATGAACCGACCCTTAGAGCTCAATGGAAACAAAAGCTAGAAGCAATTGTTGATGGAGAGGACCTGCCTGATCCTTTAATTAAAGATTCAGGTTTAGAAGACCTTGAACTCTCTTATAAATCAATTGGTCTCCATTTATTATTTTTATATAAATTAGGTCGGAACACTGAAGCTCATTACTGGGAAAGACTACGTGAGGAAATTAGTGACAAAATTCATGAGCATCTAAAGTCTGGTGTTCAAATAACAAAGAAAGTATGTAAAGTGTGCGGGAAAAATTTGTCTCATAAATTTAAGTTTCAAATATGTAATGAATGCCATTTTGAACGACAAGAAAGGAAAGAAAAAAAGAAATCTCGATAATGAGAAGAGGATAACAAACAGGACTTAATCCCTGTAGTTATCCTCCTATTTTTATTTAGTTTATTTCTACTTTTCCACTTGAAACATCAATGTTGACTTGGTGTTTACCAGAACCGTAAACACCATACATTTGATCTGAATTCTTTTGTAATTCTTTTAAATCAAAACTAGAAGAAATGTGACCACTTCCAATACTTCCATTAAGTGTAAAGTCAGCATCTGATGGAAGATTGATTGTTGCTAAACCAGAGTTGATTTCAACATCGATCGAACCAATCAGTTTGTTCATTTCTAAGGTTATTTTCCCAGAGGAAAGATCAGCCTCTACTTTCCCAGTATGTTCTTTAATCGTAAGATTTCCCGAGCTCATATCAAAAATTCCAGATTCAGTTGAGATAGATGAAAGGTTAACATTTCCTGATGATCCGTCAAGCTCCAAATCATTTGCTGTTAACCTACTTATTTGGACATTTCCAGAACTCATGTCGATTGTTAAAGCATCCAATTTCATCTTTGACTGTCCGTTGAATGTAACATTACCTGAGCCACTATCAATAATAAGTTCCTTTTGATAATCCTCTGGAATATATATGGTTATTTCAGTCTTATTAAACATAGAAAATATGTGAAACCATTTTTGAGATTTTGATTCTACAGTAATTGTATCTCCATTCTCTGTTACCACTACTTTCCCTTTTCCTTCTAACTCAGCCCTTACTTGATCTGTATTTTCAGGAATAATTTTCGTGCTAGCTCCAGAAATATCTAATTCAATTTTATCTACTTTATTTGAAACCTCTGCTGAAGAACCATTTCCTCCAAAAACAAACCAAGTAGTGTTTGAATGAATGATGAGGAACAAACCTCCGATAAAAAATAAAAGCAAAAATAATTTTTTCATCATGTTAACCTTTCCTTTCGGTACAATTTGTTGTTATCTCTATCATAAGGAAAAGGAAGGAACACAACAATGAACCCTAGATTTATTTTGACTAGGGCTTGAGGCGTAGTATGTTTATTTGTCATTGTTATTAACAGGTTTAAGAAACTGATTGTAAAAAGAATCACTTGGAATGAGATTAACTAGTGATGCTTGGATTTTTGTGATATGAGCTAAAACTCTGGTTCCTAACCAGCTTGTTGGTAAAAATTCAGGAGGTAGCATGGGGTCCTCTGCAAGAAGCATGTCATGAACTTCTTGGATTTCTAAATAGAAAATAAATAGTTTTAAAGGATCTTGCTGGTTTCCATTTAAGTAAGGATGAAGCTTTGGTTCATATTCATTTTTAATCCAATCAAGTTTTTCTGTGTAGATGTTATGAACCCTTTCAAGATCCCATATTTTTGCTGCTTCATTTGGTCCTTTTGCTCCTTGATTATGGATCTTATTTAAAAGAAATTCATCACTAACAAGAATGGTTACATATTCTTCAATCTCTAATGTATCGATCATATTTAGTACCTTGTTTGTTAGATTCCAAGGATAAATATAAACACTATTATATAATTGGCCGAAGCCAAGTTGGATGAGCTGCCTTCGAAAGGCATCTCTTTTTTTTCGTTCTGTTTCAGGGATCTCAGTTAAAATCATGTACCATTTATGATTCCAATGATACTGATAAAAATTTTGTGTTCGATTAACCGTGGTGATAAAATCCCGTCCATATGTAGTTATTGCATAAACTGAACGCTGAGGTGAAGTAATAAATTTTTCTTTTTTTAATTTCGATAAGATATTTCGAATCGTTTGAGGAGTATAGTTTCTTGCCTCATAAATACTGATTATCTTTTTCCCTTCTAATTGTTCTACCTTGGAAAGCAAATATAATATTTGTTTTTCTACCGTCACTTTAAACCTCCTACATATAACCATGAAAAGTACGAGTGTATGTTTATTTGTTTATTTTATCATGATAGGTTGAAAAAATGGTATTCAGTAAAACGAGTTTAAATAAAAAATGGTTGATGTTTCCAAAAATATTTTTTATAATACAAATTATATCGTACGTTAATTTATTAATTATAAATGAAGGGGAGAAAAGATGATAATGAAAGAAGAAACACAATATCATGATTCTTACAATAAAAGTCTAGAGCTTTGGCCGGTTGAGTATTCCACTTATTATGTGAACACCGCTCAAGGAAAAACACATATTATTGAAAGTGGTAACAAGACTGCTCCATCTTTAATTTTGTTGCATGGAGGTAGCATGAGTTCAACGATGTGGTACCCAAATGTAATGGAATGGAGTAAAAATTATAGGGTTATATGTGTGGATATATTAGGAGATAAAAATAAAAGTATACCCCGAATAGAATTTATAGATCGCCCTAGTTATGCGCTCTGGCTTAAAGATGTTTTAGATACATTACAGATTAAAAAGACAGATATCGTTGGGTTATCTTATGGAGCACTAAATATAGTTAATTTTCTTTTGTTTTATCCAGAAAAAGTGAACCGGGTTGTATTAATGAGTCCGGCTGCAACATATGTGCCTTTTGATTCTAGGTTTTATACACATGCATTTGGTATGGTGCAGAATCCAAGTGGTGTTCAATCGTTTTTAAACTGGATTTTTAATGATCGATATAAGCCACATCCTTTTATAGCTGAACAATTAGTGGCAGCTATGAATTGGGTCGAATCTTCTAAAAGTACAGCACCTAAAGAAAATGGTTTTCCTTATGTGTTTACGGATGAGGAATTAGCTTCAATTAGGAACCCAATTTTATTAATGTTTGGTCAAAATGAAGTAATGTATAACGTTGATGAGGCTTACAAACGTGCTGAGAATTCTTCTCCTTGTATGACAGTAGAGTTGGTAGAAGAGGTAGGTCACCTCATCTCTATGGAAAACCAAAGTTACATTAATAGGCGAGTGCTAGAATTTCTATCCGAGGAAAGAGGGAACTTTTGAAGATAAAGAATCAGCATAACATGCACAATCTGTCATCATCATTTAGCTGATGACAGATTGTTATGTAATAGATAACAACTATTTCTTGTTATCTTCATTTCTTTTTAACGTATTAGAAAGATCTTTTAGATTTTCTTCTTCCGCCATTTCGGTACCAAAAGCTAATCTTGAATTCGAAGCAGGACCTCTGCTTCTAGAAAGAGATGGAGTGTTTTGACGTTCTGCAACAAAAAGATGGACAAAAACTTCTGCACCTGTAATGATAACTGCAGAAATGATACTTCCCCATGCTACTTGTAGATAGCTTTCAAACAGGAAGCTTCCAAAGACCCAAACACTAAGGTATGTGAGTAAAAAGTCAGCAACTGCAGCAGCTCTTTTACCTAACTGAGGTAAAATCACTAATTCCCCAACGGCGTATGAAACAATTGTAACAAATAAACTAAATGAAACAATATCAACGATTGTGGCATCAAAAAACAAATCTAGACCAATTCCAAAGGCAATAAGACATGTCACAAATTTAATTAATAGTATTGTTGCATGATTCATGTAAAAACCTCCTCGTATGTTATTTTGGTCAAAACCGAAAAGTTCATTCAAATTTGGTTAACTATGAAGTTAAAAAAAGTTGATTCAATTGAATCAACTTTTCACTTAAAACGTATTAATTAACTTTTGATTTTGTTCTACTGATTTTCGTTCCTTTATACCAATTGAATATCGATAGCAAAGTAAACCTATAATACCAAGTCCGAAGTACACAACAGCCATAGCTTTAGAAGGAATAAATGCTCCTAGCGTTAAACCTAAGCTACCAAATAACATAGCCATGTTATAAGAAAGATTGTCAACTGCCATATATGAGGCTCTAGCTTGTTCATGAACAATTCCTGCTAAAATCGTTTGACGAACAGGTGAATACATAAGCTCTCCAAGAGTAAATAAAAGAGCTGATATAACAAGTAAACTAAAAGAATTACTAAACGCAAGAACGCTAAAGCTACAGGCGTAAATAGAAAGACCGATGCTTAAAATCACTTTCGGATTATATTTATTTAACCATTTCGATAAATACAAAGTGGTGCACACAATCGTAATGGTATTGATAAGCATAATTAGCCCAAACATCTTAATCCCTGTTATTTCAATGGAGAAAAAGTGAGTGTGAAATTCATTTTTTAACCTTACTGCAACATATTTATCAAGTTGAAATTCCAATGACATTGTGAAAATGGTCGCTAGCACAAATAACATAAAACCACGATCTTTAAGTACAGCCATATAGTGATTGATGATTCCTGCTTTTTGTTGAATTTCTTCAGAATCTATCTTAGTTTTAGTTAATGTCTCATCTATAAAAAAGATGATAAGAAGCAGAGTAATGCCGCTGACAATAAGAAACAAAAGAAAAAGGAAGAACTTATAATCTTCAAAAAGGAGACCACCAATTGCGGCGCCTAATGCAATCGAAATGTTACCAGTCCAATATCCGAGACCATAAATAAAGGGCCTTTCTTTTTCAGAGCTAATATCAATAATCATCGCATTTGCGGCAGGGCCAATTAAACTAGAGCTCATGTTACTTAAGACAAACATTAAATAAGTAATCCAAACGGAAGTAACCCACGGAGAGTTGACTAATGCCATCACGGTTAGTGCGATGACCTGAATTACTTGAGCAATGACCATCATTTTTTTACGCCCCAAACGATCTGAAAGGAAGCCTGAATATAACGCCACTACAATGGAGAGAGAAATGTTTATCATCAGAAGTATCCCGGTCATACCGGCTCCAACATGACTACTAAAATAAATGGCCATAAACGGGAGAATAGACATTTGAGTAATATCAGTAAAAAAGTCTGTTATTAATCTAAGTTTTATCGTTGAATGTATGTCACGAAATTTCATGCTATCTACCTTCTTTCTTCATTTTTTATTATAATGAAAAAAATAAGAAGAAAAACTGTAAACGATGTTAACATGATTTCGTATTTTAGGAGGAACTATGAATCTTATTGAACATTATGTTAATTTGCGATTAGCCTATCAAATGTACAAGGAAGAAGAAAAGATTGAAACAACAACAGGGGAAATATCTCTTCATCTTTCTTGTACGATGCGAAATACAAATATTTTGATGAAGAAAATGATGGAATTAGGTTATCTAAAATGGATGCCCCAAAAAGGAAGAGGGAGAAAATCAACTTTACTTTTTCACCTATCATTACTGGAGGCTGCTACTAATAATGTACAAAGACTGCTCGCTGAAAAGAATTTTGAAGAAGCATACTCCTATATTTTGAGTATTCAATTTTCTCAAGTAATCAAAGAAAAACTCTTACATAATATGCACAGTCATTTTGGGTTAAAGTCGATCACTCACTCTACTGGTCGAAGAGATACTTTAAAGATTCCTCAGAATATGAAAATTCATACGTTAGATCCTACTTTTGTTGGAATTGTTCATGAAGCCCACATTGTACAGCATATTTTTGATACGCTTGTTCGCTATGATCGGGAAAGTAAATCCTATATTCCCGGCCTTGCCTTGGCCTGGGAAGAGAATAATGGAAAAGAATGGACCTTTTATTTACGCAAAGGTGTAATGTTTCACCACGGTCGAGTACTTCAAGCAAAAGATGTTCAGTATACGATGGAGAGATTAAGGACAAATCAAAAAATTCCTTACCACACTCTGTTTGAATGTGTAGAAAAAGTAACAATCATAGATGACATTACTATACTGTTTACTTTGAAGAAACCAAATTACATGTTTCTTGATGTTATGAGCAGCTTTTTCACTTCCATCATTCCTCATGATATTGAATTAGATCCTTTAAAGCCGATTGGCACCGGTCCATATCAAGTGGAAAAAAATGAAGAGCATCTTCTTGTGCTGGAGGCATTTCCTCATCATTTTCAAGGAAGACCTTTCTTAGATACAATTGAAATTTGGCATATGCCAAATTTAAAGGAACAATTAGATAAGATAGAGGAAGAAGTTAATAAAAAAGAGCATCAAACAGCGACTTATCAAGAGCTTGGCAGCTTTTTTTTCGTCTTTAATTTGAATAGAAATGGGTGTCATCATAATGAAAATTTCCGTTTGGCAATTCAACAAATCATCGACCCATTCAAACTTGTAAATGAGCTTGGATATCCAAGGAAATATCCTGCATATAGCTTTAGATTAGACCAAAGTAAACAAATCGTTAATCACTTTCAAAATAATCTAGAAGAAGCAAAAAGACTACTGTCTTTAAGTGGTTATGAAGGACAAATACTTAAGGTTGCAACATTTGATTTTAAAGAAGCAAAAGAGGACATGGAATGGCTGAAAATGCATTGTCAGCAAATAGGTCTTAATATTGAGGTGTCCGTCATACAAGCCTCAGAAATCTATGAGAAAAAGGTACTTGGTCTCTACGATATCATTTATACAGGTGAAACGTTTGAGATAAATGAGGAACTTAGTCTTTATATGATGTATTCAAGTGATAATAGTGTGCTTCGAATGGCACTAGACCCTAAAACAAAACAACATATTGATATAGAGCTTAATTATTTAATATCCTTAGATGATTTAAATAAGCGTTCAGCCGTGTTTCAGAACATAGAAAATTGGTTAAGAGAAGAAGCGTATATCATTCAGACCTATCACACAATTGAAGAACAAAACTATCATAAGGCATTAAATGGTATCGAAGTTTCAGGATATGGCATGCCGGATTTACGGTCGCTATGGGTGAAGCCTGATATAGAGAGTTCATCAAGTTATTCAATTTATATTCCATAGGTAGATGAATTTTAAAAATTCAAAGGAGTGGGTTTTGTTGATAAAGTCCGAGGGTATTCATCATGTTAGTCTTTCTGTAATAGATTTAAACAAAGCAAAACATTTTTATGGGACAGTTTTAGGCTTTAAAGAAATAGAGCGACCGAAATTCGACTTTCCAGGTGCATGGTATCAAATTGGGGCTCAGCAACTACATTTAATTGTGGATGAAGTTTCTTCTACACTACGAAAAGTAAATGAATTGAACTCTAGAGAAGGTCACTTTGCTATTAGAGTAAATGATTATGAGGAGACTCTTGCGTACTTGAAGAACCAAGGAGTTCAAATTTTGGAAAAACCAAAAAGTAAAAGCGGATTTGCACAAATTTTTTGCATGGACCCTGATTTTAATTTAATTGAATTTAATGTAGATCAAGAAACGATGAATAAGTGAAGTGTTGGGGGGAAACATTCCCTTAACTATAAAAGGATGAGCTAATCAAAGCTCATCCTGTATACTTTATTTTACATTCAAAAACTTCACACAAACCGGATCAGGAACAGATACTTGTGAGTCAAGTAAGCTAAGTTTCCCTGATTCAATATCTCGTGCAAATAATACAAGGTTACTGCTTTCTTGGTTAGATGCTACAATGAATTTCTCAGTAGGGTCCAGTGCGAAATCACGTGGCCAATTTCCTTCTGTTGATGTAAATTCTATAAATGAGAGCTCACCATTTTCTTGATTTACACTATAAACAGCAATGCTATCATGCCCACGGTTGCCAGCATAAACAAAGCGGCCGTCAGATGAAATATGAATCGCACTTCCTTGACTATTTTCTGTGAAATCTTCAGGAATGGCCGGGCTGTATTGAAGCTCTGTGAACACGCCTGTGTCGGAATTATAGCTTAAAGTGATCACTTCATTACTTAGTTCTGTCATAACATAAGCATATTTTCCATTCGGATGGAATGTGATATGTCTTGGGCCACTACCGGATTTCACAAGTAACGTATGAGCTTCTTCCAGCTGTCCGTTGTTAATTTTATAAGTGATGATTTTATCAATTCCAAGATCAACTGCTACGACATATTTTTCATCAGGAGTGAAGCCTGAATAATGCGTATGAGGTTTTTCTTGCCTTTCATGTGGTCCCTGACCAGTATGTTCAATAACTGAAACAACAGAATTGATTGAGCCATCTTCATTCGTTAGAAAGGATTCTACTGTTCCTTTGTGGTAGTTAGCCGTCACAACGTGTTTGTTTTGACTGTCTACACTTACGTGACATGGTGAAGCACCGTCAAGCAGCTGTTGATTAATGGCTGTAAGATCACCTGTTATACTGTCAACAGCATAGGATGCAACACCGCCTTGGTTTCCTTCCTTTACGACTGCATAAAGATTTTTATTGTCTTGGCTTAAATTTACATATGTAGGGTTGTCCAATTCAGCGACAGCTTTAACATCACTTAGTTTTCCTGCATCTGTGTCTAAGGTAAAGCTGTAAACTCCTTTACTATCACCTTTTGTGTATGTACCAACATAACCGATTAATTTTGCCAATTTTTTAACTCCTTTCAAATGTACTATTTCTCATTATATCGTTAGTTTCATCTGTTCAACAACATTAATGGCCGTTTTTTGATATTAAGCCTAAGAGTTTCAAAATTACACTTGAAGTAAAAAAGATTCTATCAATTTATCAGCCTATGCTAATATAATAGTATTTATATGAAAATGGAAAGGAAGTAAAGATTCATGCTAAGGCGGTTTTATTCGTACTATATTCCCCATAAAAAATTATTTATTATTGATTTTAGTAGCGCTATTATCGTAGCTCTTTTGGAGTTAGCATTTCCATTAGCAGTTCAGTGGTTTATTGATTCATTGCTTCCTAGTGAAAACTGGTCTGCAATAGTTTCTGTTAGTATCGCCTTGCTTTTGTTATATATTATTAGCACGTTCTTACAATATATCGTGAACTATTGGGGACATATGCTTGGAATTAATATTGAAACAGATATGAGAAAACAATTGTTTCAACATGTGCAAAAGCAATCATTTAAGTTTTTTGACAATACCAAAACAGGAAATATTATGAGCCGAATTACAAATGACCTAATGGATATCGGTGAACTTGCGCATCATGGACCGGAAGATTTATTTATTTCCATTATGACCTTTGTAGGGGCCTTTTGGATTATGTTCACCGTAAATGTAAAGCTTGCGTTGGTTGCGTTGGTTATTTTCCCATTTTTAGGATGGCTTATGGTTATAAGTAATTTAAAGATGAATAAAGCCTGGAAGAAAATGTACGGTGAAATTGCTGATGTAAACTCACGAGTAGAAGATAGTGTTTCTGGTGTTCGAGTTGTGCAATCTTTTACAAATGAAAAATTCGAAAATGAACGTTTCTCTGTAAATAATTTAAAATTCCGTAAAGCTAAGCTTGGTGGGTATAAAGTAATGTCCTTTAGTTTATCAGGAATTTATATGATGACAAGATTTGTTACATTGGCTGTTCTCGTAGTAGGTGCATGGTTAAGTTACACAGGACAATTAACATATGGTGAGCTTGTTGGATTTGTTTTGTATGTGAATGTCTTGTTTAAACCAATCGATAAAATCAGTGCCTTAATGGAATTGTATCCAAAAGGAATGGCTGGATTTAAGCGTTTTACAGAGTTGCTTGACATGGACCCTGATGTACAGGATGTAAATGACGCAGTTGAAGTAAAATCATTAAGAGGGGATATAGCGTTCAATGAGGTTACCTTTGGTTATGATCAACATAAACGCGTATTAAATAATATCAATCTATCCATTTCAGCTGGAGAAACCGTTGCCTTTGTTGGTCCATCAGGAGCAGGGAAAACGACAATTTGTTCATTAATTCCACGATTTTACGATGTAGAATCTGGAGAATTAAAAATTGATGGCATTGATATACGGAATATGACAAAGCATTCTCTGCGTTCACAGATTGGAATTGTGCAACAAGATGTGTTTTTGTTTACAGGTACCTTAAGAGAAAATATCGCTTATGGAAAACTTAATGCTACTCAAGCGGACATTGAAGAAGCAGCAAAACGTGCTCATCTAGAAAGCTTCATCGAATCACTACCGTTTGGCTATGATACCCAAATTGGTGAAAGAGGCTTAAAGTTATCAGGTGGACAAAAACAAAGAATTGCCATTGCAAGAATGTTCTTGAAAAATCCACCTATCTTAATATTGGATGAAGCAACGTCAGCATTAGATACCGAAACAGAGCTTATCATTCAAAAAGCACTAACAGAGCTATCAAAAAACAGAACAACTCTTGTCATTGCTCACCGTCTTGCTACAATTCGAAACGCGGATCGTATTGTTGTTGTAACTGAGGACGGAATAGCGGAACAAGGGAAACATGATGATTTGATTGAACAAGGCGGGATTTTTGCTAATCTTCATCGTGTTCAATTTCAGAGATAAGATGGGACATTTTTTGTTCCATCTTTTTTACTGATTTTTTTAAAAAAATTGGTTGCGATTACAGTTCAAATATACCAAGGGTAGGTGCATTTTTCTTGGTTTTTTCAATTATTCGACTTCTTTAAAACAGATTGACATGGCATACTAACTTCTGTATTTTATTTAAGTATGTTTTTTTAGGAGGAAGTTATGAATAGTCATAATACACATCAAGTTAAAATTACAACAGCAGATCCCTCAGCGTTAGGTTTATTTGGACTGGCAATGGTAACGCTCGTTGCTTCTTCACAAAAGTTAGGGTTAACAGATGGAGTTTCATTTATTTTACCATGGGCATTCTTCTTAGGTGGACTAGCACAATTATTCGCATGTGTTCAAGATGCTAAACATAACAACATCTTTGGAACAACTGCATTTGGAGCTTTTGGTCTATTTTGGTTCGGTGTTGGAATGTCTTGGTTAATTCAATTAGGAGCATTTGGTGAAGAACTAGCAGCAAATGCTGATCCAAAGCAGTTAGGTGTCGCATTCATCGGTTACCTAATCTTTAGCGTTTATATGACAATAGGTGCAATGGAAACTCATAAGGTATTATTTTTCATTTTTGTTTTCATCGATTTCTTGTTCATCGGCTTATCTTTAAGCACGCTTGGTGTGATGCCTGAGGCGACACATATGCTTGCCGCAGTTTCAGAATTAATCATTGCTCTGCTATCTTTTTACGGATCTGCAGCTGTTGTTTTAAATACACATTTTGGCCAGGTTGTCTTACCGATTGGAAAGCCGTTTGGTCTATTTAAAAAGTAAAAGAAAAGGAGGCTGACTTTTGTTAGCCTCCTTTTTATTAGTCGTCATTTTCTTCAGCCATAAAAGGCTTATTCACAAAGTAGTACATCCATCCCATTAAAACTCCACCACCAATTAAATTTCCAATTGTTACAGGAATCAAATTATGAACAACTCCAGGAAGCGTAAAACTTTCAGGTGGATTAGAAACAAAAGCAATAGCAAACGTGCACATATTTGCAATACTGTGTTCATATCCAGAAATGAAGAAGCAAAACACAAATAACATCATCGTAAATAGTTTAGCCCCATCTCCTTGAAGTTTCATTGGGATAAAAAATGCCAAACAAACCAACCAGTTACACAGAATTCCTCGAAAAAATAATTCATAGGTAGGAAGATGAACTTTTTTATCAGCGACACTTAATAAAAACCCTGTCGTTTCTTTATCTGAAAATAATCCAGTTGAAAAAATAAAAAACGCAAAGAAACATGCACCTAAAATGTTTCCAATATAGCTTGTAGTCCAAAGCTTAATCACTTCAGCCCAACGCATTTTCTTTTGAAAAGCCGTGTAGGAGAAATAGAATGTGTTCCCAGTAAACAAATCTCCACCGCCATAAGCGATTAAGATAATGGCGGCACCAAACGTTAATGCTGCGATAGGATAAGCAAAGGGAGAATGCTCAATATAGAAGAAATTTCCTGCCTTAAAAGCAACAATAACTCCAAAACCAATAAACATGCTAGCTAGCATTGAACGTAACAAGTATCGAAGCGGACTTTTATGAAAGATCTTATGTTTCTTAAGAGCTAGCTTCTCAACTTGCAGTAAAGCCTTATTTTCCAAGTCATTCACGCTCCAAAATATATGTAGTTAGGTTTTAAATTTTAATTAAAAATTGAAAGAATTGCTGTGATGAAAGTCACTATTATTGTTCTTTTTAAAAAATTTTTTTATAAATAAATTTAAAAAGAACAGGAAAAGTTGTTCGAGTGTTATTATATTAAGATTTCTATTTTTTAATGATAACGCTTAATTAAAGGTATATAGACTAAGATATAATTATATTTGTATATTTATTTTTGTATACTTGTGTATATTTATACGTGGAGTTGTCAAGTTGAGTCAGAATTAACCCGTAAGATACAATTGAAAAAAAGGAGGGGTTTTGGATGAAAAATCATATTTCAATCATAGGGGTACCAATGGATTTAGGACAATCAAGACGTGGAGTAGACATGGGTCCTAGTGCTATTCGTTATGCAGGTGTTGTGGAAAGGTTAGAAGAACTAGATTATGAGATTCATGATAAAGGAGATATAGAGATTGGCAGACCAGGTAAAGATGAAGAAGCAACCCTTGGAAATAATCTTAAATATTTAAAGGCTGTAACAAAAGCTAGTGAAAAGCTTGCTGAATCAGTTGATGAGGTTGTAGCCAAGGGATCATTTCCGTTAGTGTTTGGTGGTGACCATAGCATTGCAATTGGCACACTAGCTGGAATTGCTAAGCATTATGATAACCTGGGTGTCATTTGGTATGATGCACACGGAGATTTAAATACAGGAGAGACCTCCCCATCAGGTAATATTCATGGAATGCCTTTAGCAGTAAGTTTAGGTATAGGCCATTCAGATTTAACCAATATAGCAGGATATTCTCCAAAAATTAAGCCAGAAAACATTGTGATTATTGGTGCTCGTTCTTTAGATGAAGGAGAGCGAATTCTTATCCGTGAAAAGGGGATTAGAGTCTATACAATGCATGAAATTGACCGTTTAGGTATGACAAAGGTAATGGAAGAAGCAATTGATTATTTAAAAGCTAGAAACATAGATGGAGTTCATTTATCACTTGATTTAGATGGACTTGACCCGGATGAAGCACCAGGAGTTGGAACGCCGGTTTTAGGTGGAATAAGTTATAGAGAAAGTCATTTAGCGATGGAAATCTTAGAAGAATCAAAATTAATAACTTCTGCTGAGTTTGTAGAGGTGAATCCTATTTTAGATGAAAAAAATAAAACTGCTACTGTAGCAGTAGCCTTAATGGGTTCACTTTTTGGAGAAAAATTATTATAACAGACCGAAGGGGGGCATCCCCTTCAGCGGTTTTATTTTAGTCTGAATTTTCTTAAACGATATTGAAGACTTTGTCTACTAATTTGTAACGTCTTTGCGGCTTGGGAGATATTATAGTCATGCTCTTTTAATATTTTTTGAAGATATTCTTTTTCGTGATTTGTCATATAGTCTTCAAGTGTTAGGAGTTCTTTTGATTCTTCTTTATCCATTTCGTAGAATTGATTTTCTTCATATATAGATGGATCAACAAGTTCAGTAGCTTTTTGTTTAAAGGGAATTGGTAAGTGTGGAACGTCAATAATTGTTTCTTCTGGCTCCATTAAATTCATTGCTCCTTCAATGATATGTTCAAGTTCGCGGACATTGCCAGGCCAATCATAGGCTTCAAACAAAGCTAATACATGTTTGCTAATACTCTTTATGTTCATATCGAAAAGTTGATTAAATTTTTTAATGAACGACTGTGCAAGTGTCTGAATATCATCCTTACGTTTCCTTAGTGGAGGGATGAATAATGAAACAACGCTTAATCGATAAAAAAGATCCTTTCGTAAATGACCATTAGCAATAGCGTCAATTGGATCTTCGTTAATTGTTGCAATAACTCTAACATCAATTTTCTTATCTTTTGTATCTCCGACTCTTCTAATGGTTTTTTCTTGAAGAGCACGAAGAAGTTTTGCTTGAAGAGTTGGATTTAACGAGTTGATTTCATCAAGAAGCAACGTTCCACCCTCAGCCTGCTCGAATAAACCTGGTCTTTCAATTGATCCGGTAAAAGCGCCTTTTTTTGTGCCAAAGAGAATACCTTCTATTAAACTTTCAGGCAATGCAGCACAATTTTGGCTAATAAATGGGTAGGAGGAACGCTTGCTCCCATTATGAATACTTTGAGCGAAAAGCTCTTTTCCGGTGCCAGTTTCACCAACAATAAGGATTGAAGATGAAGTTCTTGTTGCTCGTTTACTAGCTTCAATAACTTCTGTAATCTTCACACTTTTACCAATAATGTGATCAAACGTGAACTTTGTATCTCCCTTTTTAAGGATGTTATCTCTGATAATTCGCTCAAGGTTTGTTATATCCTTAGCTACTTCGATTGCTCCGCAAATTTGCTGAGTAGAATCATATAAAGGGCAGGTATCATTAATTGTCGTAATTTCTTGACCATTGTGGGTAAAATACGTTTGTTTTGACTTCTTTGTAGTGTTACCTCGTAAAGCTGAAATGAGAGTACTTTCATTCGCATTATTAAATTTAAATAGTTCAAGAATATTTTTGCCGTGTACGTTACTAGGATCCATCTCTTCAATATCAGCCATTTTTTTATTATAAATAATTGTCTTACCATCTTTATTTACTACATGTATTCCGATGTCAATCATATTAACCAAAGTTTGAATAATGGCTTGCATTTCAGCATTCGTTAAATTTTCTATTTTCATTTTTTCCCACTCTCCTAGAATAAGGATAGATCATATAAAAGAGGGGTGCAATGATAATTTGCATAATGGTAATTAAGATGAATTGTGGTGTTGAATATTTTTGCACTTTTGGTGCAAGGCAGCCAATGAACTAGGGGAAATAATGCTGGCATAGATATTGCATATTAGATAGATAGAAAAGTCTTATTTTTTACAAGGAGGAAAATAAAAATGACAACAAAAACAGAACAAGTGATCAATCAAACAGAACAATTTGGTGCAAACAACTATAATCCTCTACCAATTGTTATTTCAAAAGCAGAGGGAATATGGGTGGAAGATCCTGAAGGTAATAAATATTTGGATATGTTAAGTGCTTATTCAGCCGTTAACCAAGGTCATAGACATCCTAAGATTATTCAGGCATTAAAAGATCAGGCCGACCGCGTTACCTTAACATCACGTGCTTTTCATAATGATCAGTTAGGCCCATGGTATGAAAGAATTGCAAGAATCACCAAAAAGGAAATGGCACTACCGATGAATACAGGGGCAGAGGCTGTGGAAACGGCAATAAAAGCTATAAGACGATGGGGATACCAGGTGAAAGGGATTGCTGATAATCAAGCCGAGATTATAGCTTGTGAAGGTAACTTTCATGGACGTACGATGACAGCAGTTTCTTTATCTTCTGAAGAGGAATATCGTAAAGGATTTGGGCCGATGCTGCCAGGAATTAAACTCATTCCTTATGGCGATGTGGAAGCGCTAAAAGCAGCAATTACCTCGCAAACAGCAGGATTTATTTTCGAACCAATTCAAGGTGAAGCAGGAATTAATATTCCGAGAGAAGGGTTTTTAAAGGAATCGTATCAAGTATGTAAAGATAATAATGTTTTGTTTGTAGCAGATGAAATTCAAGCTGGATTAGCTCGATCTGGTAAAATGTTTGCTTGTGATTGGGAAGATGTTGTACCTGATATGTATATTTTAGGGAAAGCATTAGGTGGGGGAGTTTTCCCAATTTCATGTGTAGTAGCTAATCGTGATGTATTAGGTGTATTTAACCCTGGCTCACATGGATCTACATTTGGAGGTAATCCTCTAGCATGTGCTGTTTCAATTGCAGCTCTTGATGTAATAGAGGAAGAAAAGCTTGTTGAACGTTCATTGAAGCTAGGAAACTATTTTGTGGAACGTTTAAAAGAAATTAAAAATCCGATTATTAAAGAGATAAGAGGTAGAGGCTTGTTTATTGGGGTAGAGTTAACGGAGCACGCACGTAGTTATTGTGAAAAGTTAAAAGAAAATGGTTTATTGTGCAAAGAAACCCATGAAACAGTAATTCGTTTTGCGCCTCCATTAGTTATAAATGAAGAGGAGCTAGATTGGGCGATCGATCGTATTAAGCGTGTATTATCATAAATGTTTTAAGAGTTCGTCAAGTATATCTTTTTCTAGGGACTTTATAAGCTTTTATTCCATATGAGGTGATGACAATTGAATACAACTATTCAAAATAATGAGGTTTTAAACTTATTTTCATCCACGCAAGTAGTAATTAAAGAGGCCTTAAATCATTTAGGATATCCAGAAGAAATGTATGAACTATTAAAAGAACCATTAAGAATGTTGACAGTTCGAATTCCAGTTAAAATGGATAATGGTTCAACTAAAATTTTTACCGGCTATCGAGCACAGCATAACGATGCTGTGGGGCCAACTAGGGGTGGAATTCGTTTTCATCCTCATGTCGATGAGGATGAGGTTAAGGCCCTATCAATGTGGATGAGCTTGAAATGTGGTATTGTCAATCTCCCGTATGGTGGAGGAAAAGGTGGGATTGTTTGTGATCCCAGAAATAGTTAAATAAAGTACTAGTTGAATCTTTTAATCAGGTCTATGAACTTGCTGAGACTCGAAAAGTTAATATGAGATTAGCGGCCTATATGGTTGGAGTTCGAATGATGGCTGAAGCATCAAGATATAGAGGATGGATTTAAGAAAAGGCTTTTTATACTTGTTATAAAAGAGGAGTGGAAGGTTATTATGAATCCTATTTATTCTATTGAAAGTCTTGATGATGGAGTCGTTAACCAAGTTTGTATTCATGAAAATGAGTATGTTTATGAATGGGAACCACTTTTTCAGATAAAAACAGATAAGGGAAATGTAATTGATATAACGATTGGTGCCAGTGGACTAGTAAAGGATATTTCTGTGAAGGTTGGAGATCCTGTATACAGGTGTTCGTTATTAGCTAAATTACATGATGATAATAAAATTACTGGGTCTGATTAATTTAGAAGATCAAGACGCTAAACAACAATGAAGAAGCCCTATTCCAAATGTGGAGTAGGGCTTCTTCGGTCTATTTATCGGAGCAATATAGTGATTAAAATACGATGTGTGCCATAAGCACAATAATTGGTAGAGAAATAATTGTTCGTTGAAGGAAGATGATTACTAAATCAAGGAAAGAAACCGGTAGTTTAGATCCTAACAGCAACCCGCCGACCTCTGACATATATATTAATTGAGTGATCGATAAACAGCCAATGACAAACCGTGTCATTTCACTTTCAATTCCACTACCAATGATAGCAGGCAAAAACATATCTGCAAATCCAATCACCATTGTTTGTGATGCTTCTGCAGCCTCAGGAATTTGCATAATCTCTAATAATGGAATAAATGGGGTACCAAGAATACTAAATAATGGTGTATATTCAGCAATGATTAGTGCAAGTGTACCGATTGCCATAACAATTGGTAAAACACCTAACCACATATCAACTACATTTTCAATTCCACCTTTTAAGATATTCGAATACTTCACTTTTTTTGCTTCTTGAACAGCACGGTTAACCCCCTATTTGAAAGTTGAGATACCAGGTGGAATTAGCTCATCTTCTTTTTCGACTTCGCCAATGTAAGTATTGGATTTGCGTGATAAGGGAGGAATTCTTGGACTAATAAGTGCACAAGCGATACCTGCAAGTACAATAGTAAGATAAAAACTACCAAAATATGCTTCTAACTCTAAATACGACATAATGACGATTGTAAAGGTAATTGATACAACGGAAAAGGTTGTTCCGATGACCGCCGCTTCACGTTTTGTATAATATCCATCTTCATATTGTTTATTAGTTAAAAGTACTCCAATTGTACCATCCCCGAGCCAAGAAGCTAAGCAATCAATAGATGATCGTCCAGGAAGTGTGAAAAGTGGTCTCATAACCTTTGTGAAAAGTGACCCACATAACTCTAATAATCCAAAATCAAGGAGCAACGGTAGAAAAACACCTGCAAATAGAAATACTGAAAACAAGACAGGAATTAAATCGTATAGAAGCAACCCACCTGTATTTTCATTCCAAATAGCTGAAGGACCTATACTAAATAAAGCAGAAACTGAGAAAATCATACCTAATGCTCTCATTATTTGCCAAATCCAGGACACATTAAATAGTTTATTTAGGAATGGTTGATTAATGATTTTTTTTGGTTGAAAAACTTTCGTATACAAAGAGACTACAGCAGTTAAAAATATAATAAAAGTTGCGATATAGGGTAGTGTATCTCCAAATAGAGTTTGAATAAAGTTTGCTAGTAAAGCAACCGTAACTGAAATCTCTCCGTTAATTGATATAGGAATCACAAAAAGTAAAATTCCTATTAAAGAAGGAATAATGAATTGTAAATAATCAATTGTCTTATATGTATTTCTTTGATCAACTTCCTTTTTTAACATTTTTTCCACAAAAACACCTCTCCTTTTATACGTGTTTCTCAGACGTATTTGCCAACCTTAAGTTTGAAACTAGTTTAGGATTTTAATCGTACATAAGATAAAAACCCTAATTAATTTCTAGGTAAACCTACTATCTAATTTCTACTAAATATTATGCAATTTTTATGCCAAGAAAAGAACCAGTCTATTTTCTCACTTATTTGATTTGAAAGAAAGATAAAATGCCAAATAAGGTGGCATTTAAGTGCAAAAAAATTTTGCTGATGAAATGTAAAATAAGATGAATATATATACCAGTTTGCTATTAAAATTTACATTTTATTAATAGTGCTTAGTAGTATATAATAATGAAAGAAGTTGTACGAATAAGTTACACGGTAACATACAAGCTGAAAGTGGTGACATAATGGCGCAACAAACGAAAGTCGGGATGGTAAAACAAAAAATTAAAGAATGGATTAATGAGGGCAAGGTTTCCCCAGGTGAAAAGATTTATTCGGAAAATGAACTTGTAAAAATGTTTGAAGTTAGTAGACATACAGTTAGACAAGCTGTAGGAGATTTGGTACACGAGGGGTATTTATATCGAGAACAGGGTGCGGGAACTTTTGTCGCAAACCGCAGGACAGAAGCTAAACGTATGCCTCCAACTGGTAAAAATATTGGCGTAATAACAACATATATTACTGATTACATATTTCCATCCATTATTAAAGGAATTGAATCACATCTATCGCAACATGGTTACTCTTTAACCTTTGCTTGTACTGATAACAATCCCGAAAAAGAAAGACAATGTCTTGAAACAATGATAAATCGAAATGTGGACGGCTTGATTGTAGAACCTACAAGAAGTAGTAGCTACAATCCAAATTTACATTACTATTTGCAAATGGAGCAAAATAATACACCTTTTTTAATGATCAATCAGTACTATCCACAATTAAATCCACCACATATTATTTTAGATGATGAAAAAGGTGGATACATTGCAACAGATCATCTAATAGGACTAGGCCATCGAAAGGTGATCGGCCTATTCAAAAGTGATGATATTCAGGGCTTAAATCGTATGCAAGGGTTCATCAGAGCTTTTAGAGAAAAGAATATCGCGTTCTTTCCTGAAATGATTATTACTTATACAACCGAGCAAAAAGAAGAGGTATTTCTTAACAAACTTAAAGGTGTTTTATTATCTGATGAAAGACCAACTGGAATTGTTTGTTATAACGATGAAATAGCCATAAGTGTTCTTAACTTATTGCGTGAACTAGGCTTAAAGGTTCCTAATGATATTTCTATTGTAGGATATGATGATTCTTATTTAGCAGAAGCTTCTGAAACAAAGATTACATCTGTAACTCATCCAAAAACGGAAATGGGAATTGAGGCGGCAAAATGGGTTGTTTCTGCAGTAGAAAATAGAGAAAAAGCTGGTACTTATCAAAAAGTATATCAGCCTGAATTAGTTATTCGAAGTTCAACCAAAGCTATTTCAAAGTAAAACCTATTGTTTTTTTATTATATAAAAAGGGATATAGAAATACGGGAGTGCGAGATATGAATAGTATAAAAAGTGCTGAAGCTGTCTTTTTCGATTTGGACGATACTTTATATGATTCGTTATTACCTTTTCAAAACGCCCTTGAATATTATCAAGTTGGTTTACCTCGTTCAAAGGCAGAGGAATTTTATAAAAAAGTCAGGCATTACAGTGACGTTCTTTGGAAGGAACATGTAAAAGGTGAAATAAGTCTTGAAGAGTTAAGAATACAACGACTAATACGTTCATTTTTAGATTATCAAATAATTATTACAAACGATCAAGCAATTGCAATACAAGAGCGTTATGAACAAGAGCAACAACAAATAAAACCATTTGAATCTGTGTTCTCATTGTTAAAGCAATTAATAGAAACAAAAACGCTCGTTGGAATTATTACAAACGGACCTGTTGATCATCAAATGAACAAGTTAAAGGCATTAAAAATAGATAAGTTAATCCCAATCCAACATATTTTTATTTCGGATGGAATTGGAATGGCAAAGCCTGATAGCCGAGTGTTTGAGCATGTTCGTATGAAAATAAAAATTGACCCAGTGAAATGTCTATACATCGGAGATACTTGGGAAAATGACATTGTTCCTCCGATTGAAGTAGGATGGAAGTGTATTTGGTTTAATCATCGAAATCGACAACCACAAACAAAGCATGTACCAAATGAAATCATTATGAATGAAAAAGAGTTTTTACTATTTGATGAAAAACAAGGGCGTTATTAAACCCTTGTTTTTTCTGTTTATAAAAAAATGATTCAATGCCGCCCTTCTTTGTTCAACTGTTCCTCAGCCAACTTAATCATTTCTCGGACCATATTGCCACCCAGCTTGCCACCAATTTTTCCAGCTTGTTTGGATAATAAGTTTCCATTGTCCCCCTCATGTAAAGGGATACCTAATTCTTTTGCTGTTTCATATTTAGCATGCTCGAACTTTTTTGTATTTGCAACTCTTGCTTTTAATTGGTTTACTTGCTCTCTTGCCTCAGGGACAAGTATCTTATTTCTATTTGCCATAATATAACCCCCCTTGATATCAGTTTCCCTTTCGTAAGTTTTTTCTATGAGAAGATATTTTATTAAAATTTTTTCTGTAATAAATGAATGATTTTTATTACTTAATAGGTCAACAATAAAAAATATTAGTAAGAAAAAGGAGGTTTTCCAATGGAACATTGTCATGATTTCTTAAAGAGTAAAAGATGGCTTGATCAAGACCTTGATTCAAGATATATAAATGTTGATCATCCTTATGCAATATTGCTTTCAGAAGATGAGGGACAAATCACATTAAGAGGAAATGCAGGAGAAGATAACGGTCAAAACGGAGAAGAAATATTCACGTTTACAACTTTGGAACATTTACAGGAGTGGTTTGAGAATAATATAGGCGAGTAGTCCCGAAGATCTCTTGTTCTTGTGCTATAGTAAAAATAAAGAAAACTCGTCAGTTGAAAAGCATGTGTTGAGTGTTGCCAATACGCTTTTTTCTTTAAGCCGGAAACACGTTTTTTTATGATTTGTGCTGAACATGTTTTCTTTAATAAAGATTTGTAGAAGAGAGTGGGCTATATGACTAAAAAGCTATACTACGAAGATGTTTACCAAACTGAATTTTCATCTAAAGTGATCAAACGCGACCGTGATGAATCTGGCTATTTTGTTGTATTACAAGAAACTGCCTTTTATCCAACAGGTGGTGGTCAGCCATTTGATAAAGGAACATTAAATGCTATAAACGTGCTAAATGTGGAAGAGGTTGATGGTGAGATTCGTCATTATGTGGAAACTAGTATAGATGTGGAAGAAGTTAAGGGTGTGATTGATTGGGAACGTCGGTTTGATCATATGCAACAACATGCTGGGCAACATATTCTAACTGCTGCTTTTGAGGACAACCTAGGCTATAAAACATTAAGTTTCCATCTAGGTGAAGAAACATGTACGATTGATATTGATACATCATCCCTTACAGATGAAGAAATACATAAAGCAGAAAAACTAGCAAATAAAATCATCTTAGACAATAGGCCGATTTTGACAAAATGGGTTAATAAGAAAGAGGAATTAACAGGTTTTCACCTTCGCAAGGAACTATCTGTAAGTGAACAAATTCGTCTTGTTATTATTCCAGAATTTGATTACAACGGCTGTGGTGGGACTCACCCTAGATCAACAGGAGAGGTTTGTTTATTAAAAATACTAGCATGTGAAAAACAGAAAAAATATACGCGTGTTCATTTTGTTTGTGGTGATAGGATAGCGAGACAGCTCCAAGAAAAACAAGAGGTTCTCAAAAAATTAACAACACAACTAAGTTCTCCTCAGCAACTAATTGATAAAGCAGTTACACGTCTATTACAACAAACAAAAAGTTTTGAAGAAAAGATAGTGAACCTGCAAGATAAGCTTCTACAATATGAGGGAAAAGAACTACTAGAAAAAGCGGAAGAAATTAATGGTGATTATATTATTCATTCGGTTTTTCAAAACCGTACAATAAATGAACTACAACTTCTAGCAAAAGAGATTGTTGAAGCAAATCAAAATATTATTGTTCTTTTTGTTAATGATGATCAAATGAAGCTGCAGGTTGTTTGCGCGAGAAGTGAGGATATTGATATCAATTTAAATCAATTATTAAAAGGAGTATTACCTTCTATAAATGGTAAAGGAGGCGGGAAGCCCTCATTTGTCCAAGGTGGAGGAGAACGCAGTATATTACCAGAAGTACTGCTAGATCATCTAATAAAAGGTTTATCGTAAATACTATGAAAGATCTGATATCAAAAAGTCAGGTCTTTTTTTCTTGGTTAAGGAAATGCGTAAAGGCTTCTGTAAACGAAATAATACTTACTAAAAATTATTGCTGTTTTATCTTTTTATAATAAAATATTTTGCGTGGTTTAAGTGTTTTTCAGTGTGATGAATAATTTAAGTTAGTCAATAAAAAACTATAGTGTTTTTATAGACTAACTTATCATTACCTCTATAACTTATCAGTAGAGTGAAAGGAAAAATATAATTTTATTAAAACAATATAATTTGAGCAATTATTAAAAAATTCAGAAAATTATATTGACTTTATTTCTGAGAGATTGTAAGGTTTTAAGTGTAAGGGGAACGGTTTCCAAAAACGATTTCCAAAATCGGTCTCCTAACTTTATTCCTAGCAATCATTCCAGTTGCTCATCCACTATATAATACACCTTTATTCTTCTACTTTCATTCATCTTTTGACTACAACATTATTCACATCATGAATTTCCTACAAGTGTCAATCTAACTTTTATTTTGATTATTTTTAAAGCGTTTACATTTAAAGGAGGTGAACTCACTTCGTCATTGGACTTATATAAATTAATAGTTTCGTTAGTTAACTAAAGCGCTACAAAGTAGAATGGGAAAACTTTAAACAAAGGGAGAGGTTTACATGTCAGTAAATGAAACAGTTGAAAATAAAAATCAATTAGATGATCGTGCTGAAATACTAGAATTATATAAAGATTTACGTGTAACAGATGTTCGCGATGGAATGGACTGGGTTGGAATGCATGGATATGGAACAGTTAGTCATGAAATCAAACCGTTGTTCCGTACAAAAGTAGTCGGAATAGCACGAACTGCTCGTTATATACCTTTCGAGGGTCCAGCACCAAAAGTAACTGGTGATGAATACACAGCATGGGTGAAATGGTATTATAGTGAGGTTTGTAATGATCCTTGGGGTCAAGATATTGAAGAGGGAGATTTTGTTTGCCTTGATGTAGCTGGAATTGATGTTGGACTTCTAGGTTCTAACAACACTTTAGACTTTAAAGGTAAAGGTGCTAGAGGCTATTTAACAAATGGTGGTGGAGTAAGGGATACAGATGAAGTAATTATGCAGAAAATCCCGGTATGGTCAAAATTTGTTTCTCAAGGAATGGATCAAGCACGAATCCGTTATCAAGAAAAAGATATTCCGATTTCAATCGGAGGAGTTGCAATTTATCCAGGAGATGTAGTCGTTGCTGACGGAGATGGAGTTGTTGTAGTACCTCGTAAACTAGCAAGAGAGGTAGCAAGATATGCACATCAAGAGTTACAAGGTGATAAAGAAGGAAGAAGAAGACATTATGAAAGGTTAGGCATTGAGTTAGACGAAACAGTGTTATAATCTTCTGTTTATTTCATAACTTCTTGAAAAAATATACTTACTAATTTTGAGGACTGAATCCTATTTTGGATCAGTCCTCCACATGAAGGGAGTATAAAATGAGGATAAAACGAATTGGCTTTATTGGTTTAGGAGCAATGGGGTTACCAATGGCAAAAAATTTATTAAGTAAAGAGTTTGAATTACATGTGATTGCACATCGTAATCGACAACCCGTTGAAGAATTAAGAGCATTAGGTGCGACAGAGCATTCTTCATTAACTGATATATTCGCATTATGTGATTGTATCATTAGTATTCTACCAACTGATAAGGAAATGGAAAGCGTTCTACTAAATGAACAAGCACTTGAAGTGATAAATCCTGATAGTGTTCTTATTGAAATGACATCAGGGTCACCAGAAATGATGAAGAAGGTTCATGCTATATATCAGAAAAAAGGCATTCCTGTTTTAGATGGTCCAGTTAGTGGTGGAACTGTTGGAGCTGAAAATGGAACGTTAACTGTGATGGCTGCTGGGGATAAAGAAGTTCTTGAGAAAACAAGGCCAGTACTAGATGCAATGGCAAAAAATATTTACCTGGTAGGATCCGTTGGTGCTGGAAAAGCCATTAAAGCAATCAATCAAATGTTAGCAGCGGTTCATATGGTAGCTTCAGCTGAAGCAGTAGCACTGGCTGAAAAGCTTGAAATAAATATGGATAGCTTAAAAGAAGTGGTTGGAAGTAGTTCAGGTGCTTCTTGGATGCTAGCAAACAAGATGGACAGTTTGGTAAACCGAGACTTTACTCCAGGCTTTAAGCTTAATTTAATGAAAAAAGATGTGACAATTGCAGTGAAAGAAGGTCAAGACAAACAATTACCACTTGCAAATTATGTCCTCGAACTTTTTGAAGAAGCATCAGCAGAATTAGGAGAGAAAGATTTTTCAGCAGTTGGTAAATCATCACTATCTTCATAAGGAAGATGGTGATGATAGGATTTCATTTTGACTGGAGATTGAAGATGAAGATAGCTCTTGGAAGTGACCATTGTGGTTTTGAAATGAAAAAAACGTTGATGCCTTTTTTTCAAACCCTTAAGTGTGAAATTTTAGATTATGGCTGTGATTCAACTGAACCGGTAGATTTTCCAGACATTTCACAAAAAGTTTGTGATGCTGTAAGAAATGGCCATTCCAAAAGAGGAATATTAATCTGTGGCACTGGTGTAGGAGCAGCCATTGCAGCAAATAAAATACCAGGTATTCGTGCTGCTGTATGTCATGACTTTCATTCAGCACATCAAGCTGTAGAACATGATGATGTAAATGTTATGTGTGTAGGGGCTCAAATTGTTGGACCTTGGCTAGCAGAAGATTTAATTAGAGCATTTCTTAATGCAAAATTTAGTACGGAAGATCATTTTGTGAGAAGAGTAAAAAAGCTACAGCAACTGGAGATTGCTGCAGCAAAGGAATATCTCTCACAAGAACCTAGAAAATTCTTGTAAGAACATTATATCAAACTTTTAAAATTATAGCTCTTAATCACTAATCATAGAAGAAACGCTATACAAAATAAAAAAACTAAATGAGGTGAAAGGTTTTGAGGAAAATGAAAGCGTTTTTAACGTTGCTATTATCGGCTTTTTTAATCATAGGTATAGTTGGTTGTTCCGGTGGAAAGACAACATCAAATAACGAATCAAACGGAGAAGGTTCTAATGAGGAGCAAGTTGAAATCCGTTTTTCTTGGTGGGGTGACACAAAACGTAATGAAGTATACAACGCAATTGTAGACCGTTTTGAAGAAGAGCATCCAAATATTAAAGTTAAACGAGAATTTGGGGGTTGGACAGATTATTGGGATCGTCTTGCTACTCAAACAGCCGGTGGAAATGCACCTGACGTAGTAAGTATGCACCAATTTTATGTATCTGATTATGCACGACGCAATGCATTGCTTAATTTAGGTGAATATGTTGATGCAGGTAAGATTAACTTAGAAAATTTTCCTGAATCTACTATTAATAGTGGTAAAGTTGGCGACAATCTTTTCATGGTAGCAAAAGGGGTAACAATGTCAGGGTGGGTGTATAACACTGCGCTATTCGATAAGCTTGGCGTTGAATACCCAAACATGGACTGGACTTGGGATGACTTCCAAGAAAAAGTGAAGGAAATTCATAAAGCATCTAATGGAGAAATATGGGGTTCAGCAGATATGAGTGGAGGTCAATTGCAGCCAAATCTACGCTACTTCTTAAGACAAAAAGGAAAGGATTTATTTGATGATGAAGGCAAAATAGCTTTCACAAAAGAAGATGTTGTTGAGTGGTGGACTATGTGGGATAACTTGAGAAAAGAAGGAGCAATTCCAGATGCAGCTACATCAACAGAGTATGAAGGTGCTCCTTTAGAACAAAATTTATTTGTTACTGGTAAAACAGCAATACAACAATTACCGGCTAACCAAATTTATCTATATCAACAGCAATTTAATGAAGGTGAAATCCAAATTGTAAGAATGCCACATATTGATGGTGGACAAAACGGTGAGTACATTGAAGGAGCGTATTTAAGTATTACAGAAAAATCTGAACATCCTGAAGAAGCAGCCATGTTTATTGACTTTTTTGTAAATGCAGAAAAAGCTCTTGAATTATTCAAAGTTGAACAAGGTGCACCAGGCTCAACAAAAATGCAAGAATTTGTTAAGCCATTATTAGATCCAGCGCAACAAAGAGCAGTAGAGTTTATTCAAGAGGCTGTTGAGTACGGTGAGCCTGCACCATATGCTCCACTAGGTGTTAATGAAGTAGAGCAAGCTTTCAAAGATAATGCTAGTGCCATTTCATTCGGACAAAAAACTGTTGAAGAGGCAGCAGAAGATTTTATGAACACTGCAGAAGGAATTTTAAAATAATGACCTATATATCTCTTATTGCTTAAATGATTGTCAAAGGAGGTTAACTTGAATGACTGGACATTTTAAATAATGCTTAGAAGAGTCCATTCAAGTTAACCTCATAAAATATGGAGGGTTACTATGAAAGCTCTAAAACGAAGTTGGGAGAAGAATTGGGTAGGATATTTCTTTTTAACACCTTGGTTAATAGGTTTACTTGGATTAAGTGTCATACCAATGGGGGCATCTCTTTATTTTTCTTTTACTAGTTATGATATGTTCACAGCTCCTGAGTGGATCGGGTTGGCAAACTATTTGGAAATGTTTCAAGATAGCAAATGGTTGAATAGTGTAAAGGTAACATTAAAATATGTGTTCATAGGGGTACCTCTACAGTTAGGTTTTGCTTTAGGAGTAGCTGTTCTATTAAACCGTGGTTTAAGGGGTTTACAAGTATATCGTGCTATCTATTATGTACCTTCTTTATTTGGAGGAAGTGTTGCCATCGCGTTACTTTGGCGCCAATTATTCGGTGGAGATGGATTAGTGAATAGTCTTTTAGCTATTATCGGTATTGAAGGCAAGAACTGGATATCATCACCCGATACAGCTTTGTATACGTTAATCATACTAACAATCTGGCAATTTGGTGCTCCGATGGTTATTTTCCTCGCTGGACTAAAGCAAGTTCCGGTTGAATTATATGAATCTTCTAAGATAGATGGTGCAGGTCCAATTAGACAGTTTTTCAGTATTACACTTCCATTAATTACTCCTATTATTTTTTTCAATCTTGTTATGCAAATCATCAATGCTTTCCAAGCTTTTACCCCGGCTTATATTGTGAGTGGTGGAAGTGGTGGGCCGCTAGATTCCACTTTGTTTTATACGCTGTATCTTTATCAAAAAGGATTTACACAGTTTCAGATGGGATATGCATCAGCAATGGCATGGTTCCTATTAATTTGTATATCAATTGTTACGGCACTCGTCTTTGTTTCTTCAAAAAAATGGGTGTACTACCAGGAATAGAGGTGATGAAATGGAAACAAATAAAGCATCAGATTCTCTTAATTCTGTGACAGCTTTTGAACGGGACATCTACACTGAAAAGAAAAAGCTAAAACCTAAGAATATCGGATTACATGCTGTTATTATTTTGATCGGTGTTATTATGCTCTATCCACTTCTATGGATGGTAAGTAGTTCTTTTAAGGAAGCAACCGAAATTTTTAAAAATATCTCTTTTTTACCAACAAGTGTTACATTTGAAAACTATGTTGAGGGATGGTCTGGTCTTTCAGGAGTTTCATTTAGTAAATTTTTTCTGAACACATTTATCTTAGTTGTATTTTGTATTATTGGAAATGTAATTTCTTGCTCAATGGCAGCTTACGCTTTTGCAAGATTAGAGTTCACCTTAAAGAAAGTATTATTTGCAATCATGCTAGTAACAATGATGCTTCCTTTCCATGTTACAGTAATTCCGCAATATATAATGTTTAATAAGCTTGATTGGATTAATACCTATATACCACTTATTCTCCCAAAGTTTTTAGCAGTTGACGGGTTCTTTATTTTCTTAATGGTTCAATTTATTCGTTCAATTCCTAGGGACTTAGATGAAGCAGCAAAGATAGATGGTTGTGGACCAATTAAAATGTTCTATAAATTAATAATGCCTTTAGCCTTACCAGCTGTTATTACAACAATAATCTTTACCTTTATTTGGACTTGGAATGATTTCTTTAGCCAACTTCTATACTTAAGTGATATTAAGTTATACACTGTTGCCCTTGGTTTAAGGATGTTCTTAGATGCAATGGGACAAAACTCTTGGGGAGCGTTGTTTGCAATGTCTACACTCTCACTAATTCCATTGTTTATCATCTTTATCTTTTTCCAAAAATATTTAATAGAAGGTATTACAACAGGAGGAGTAAAAGGCTGATTTTAAATTATAAAAGTTCAGTTAAATGCTAAATAAATTAACCTTTCACTTTAAGAATGCTAGATTATTAGGTTATTGGTTATTGTGTATATGTAGTTGTATGGAAAAGAGGTTAATAAAATGAAGGTAACGATTTCTGATGTGGCCAAGAAGGCTGGAGTTTCTAAGTCAACTGTATCTAGAATTATAAATGGAAATCATGAACAAAACACAGAAGAGACAATTCAACGAGTCTTAAAAGTGATAGAAGAATTAGATTATAAGCCGAATGCTTTAGCAAGGAGTTTAAAATCAACAAAAACAAATGTGATTGGAATTATTTTATCAAACTTACAAAATCAGTTTTGGTCAAATGCTCTAGAGGGTGTTGAAGATACTTGTAGAAGTTTAGGCTATAACTTAATGATTTGTAATTCGAATGATGAAGGACAGCTTGAAGAAGATCATATCCGTTCTTTTCAAATGAGGCAGCTTGATGGGTTAATTATTAATCCTACATTAAAGAATAAACAATTGTATCAGAAATTAATGGAAGATGGTTTTCCATTTGTCTCTATTAATCGAAAAATCTACAACCTAGATGTACATGTGGTAACGGTAAATAACATTAATGGTGCAAATGTTGCTATTCAGCATTTAATAGATTTAGGAAAAAAGAAGATTGCTATTTTTTTATATCCTCCAGCTGAGATTAGCCCTAGGTTAGAACGATTGGAAGGCTATAAAAGAACTCTCTTAAATAATGGTATTGAGATTAACCAATCTCTAATTCAAATTGTAGGAGAAGAAAAAGGGGAAGTGGAAGAAGCTGTGAAAGGGCTAATTCATTCTAAACATATTCCCGATGCAATCTTTTCAACGAACAACATGATGACACTTGAAATATTAGAAGGTATAAAAAATCAGGGGCTGAAAGTGCCGGATGATATAGCTTTGGTAGGTTATGATGAAACAATTTGGGCTAAACATCTATATCCTCCACTTACTACAGTGAAACAACCTGCATATGAAATGGGAAGTTTTGCTGCAAAAAAGGTTATTCAATTAATTGAGGCCTCAAAGGATGAAGTACAACTTCCAAAGGTTGTATCACTAGAACCAAGTTTGATTATACGTGAATCTTGTGGAGGAAAACATTCTTAATTTTGGACCGGATGGATTGAGGAATTGTGGGGTTCACTCTTTAAAATAACAGGGAGGGGTATTTGTGAGTAATATAGGGTTTCGAATTTTACCGATCAAACGAAAAGTTGATAAAGAATTAGTTGAGGAATTCCGAAATGTGGTAACACCACATATCAGTGATAATTTAAATCGAATACATGCAATTGGTTCTAAATTACGTCCATATCATAAAGAAGGAAAATTAGTTGGTACAGCCATAACAGTTAAAACTAGACCTGGTGACAATTTGTTAGTGCATAAAGCAATTGATATTGCAGAGCCTGGTGATGTGATAGTAGTTGATGCTGGAGGAGACACAACAAATGCAATTGTTGGGGAGATTATGCTACGTATAGCAAGAAGAAATGGAATTGCTGGATTTATTATTGATGGAGCAATACGTGACACGAAGGCTTTTATGGAGGGAGACTTCCCAGTTTATGCTGTAGGAGTAACACACAGAGGTCCATATAAGGACGGACCAGGTGAAATAAATGTTCCAATATCAGTAGATGGAATGTGTGTTAATCCTGGAGATTTACTTATTGGTGATGAAGATGGTATTGCTGTGGTACCTGTGGAATCTGCAAGGGACTTGTTAGTCAAAGTTAGACAACAAGAACAGAAAGAGTTAGAGATTTTTAGATCAATTGATAATAACACTATAGATCGAAGTTGGATAGATGAAACTCTGAAGCAGAGAGGTTGTGAATTTAATGACAATACCCACAAGGTATGATTGGGGAAAATTACAGAATTTTTGCTCAGAGGTATTTATTCAAGCTGGTGTAGATAAGGAAAGTGCCCAGGTAGTAGCTGAATCTTTAATTCAAGCAGATTTAAGAGGTGTAGATTCTCATGGGGTGGTTAGGACTGCCATTTATTTAAAAAGAATAGAGAATAAAATGATTAATCCATCTGCTGAAATTTCAATTGAATCTGAAGACGATGCAGTAGTATTGATAAATGGAAACAATCATTTAGGAGCTGTTGTTGGAACGAAGGCCCTGGAGATTGCTTTACATAAGGCACAAAAAAAGGGTGCTGCCATTGTTGGTGTAAAAGGATCTAATCATTTTGGGACTGGTGCCTTTTACTTACAAAAAGCCATAGAGAAGAATATGATCTTAATGGTTTTATCAAATGCATCACAAACAATGCCACCAACAGGAGGGATAAGACCATTTATTGGAACAAATCCCCTAGCAATTGGGGTACCAGCTGGAGAAGAGAATCCCTTTCTTTTAGATATGGCAACAAGTGTTGTAGCCCGTGGGAAAATTATTGTGGCAGCTCAGAAAGGAGAAGACATTCCTTTAGGATGGGCAATTGATAAAGATGGAAATCCAACAACGAATGCAAACGATGCACTAGAAGGATCAGTTTTACCTGTTGGTGGTCCTAAAGGATATGGGATCTCCATGTTTATCGATATTTTAGCAGGTGTCCTAACAGGGGCGGGATTTGGCAAGTATGTAAATAACATGTATGAAAATTGGGAAGAACCACAAAATGTAGGGCATTTCTTTTTAGCTATTGATATAGATCGATTTATGCCGATTGAAACATTTAAAAAACGAATGGATCTTTATATTAGAGAAATAAAAAAAGAACCAAAAGCTGAGGGTGTCGAAGAAATTTTTATTCCAGGAGAAATTGAGAAGAATAAAGTAATAGAACGAATGAAAAATGGAATTGAATTACCGAGTAAGGTTGTTGAGGAGTTAATAGAGATAGGTACTCGCTATAAAGTAGATTTATATAAAGCTGCAAAAACCGATTCTTATCAACATAAGGAGGCATTTAACAAATGTTAACATTATCTTCGTTTCGCTACGAAATTCCAACAATAATCGAATTTGGGAGAGGATCTGTTCATGATTTACCTAAGCATGTGGAAGCTTTAGGAGGAAATAAGGCTCTAATTGTAGGTGATCCAGGTGTTCTACAAGCAGGTATTGTAAGTCGAGTTGAAGATCCTCTTGAAAAATCTGGAATTCCATACATGACTTTTACAGATGTAGGTGTAGAAGCTTCAATTGAATCGGTAGATTATGGAGTTGAGATGGCAAAACGTTCTGGCTGTGATATCGTCATTGGTGTTGGAGGTGGAAGTGCTCTAGATACAGCAAAATCAATTGGAATCATGCTGAAACATGGTGGTAATATAAGAGATTACATTGGTCTAGATAAAGTACCAAGCCCCGGAGCTTCTGTTATTGCCATTCCAACCACTGCAGGAACAGGAAGTGAAATGACAAGGTTTGCGGTTTTATCAGACAAAAAAGCAAAGGCAAAATTAAGTGTTGGTAGTATGTTTGCTTGTCCAACTTTAGCATTATGTGATCCAGAACTTACCACTTCATTACCACCACATATAACAGCGGCCACAGGAATGGATGCGCTTACTCATGCTCTAGAATCTTTTGTAAATAAAGCAACTCAACCAATCTCTGAAGGTTTATCTATTCAATCTATGAAACTTATTTCGAAAAGTCTTAGGTTGGCAGTTATTCAGGGAGAAAATATAGATGCTCGTCAAGATATGCTAATGGCAAGTACAATTGCTGCAATGGCTTTTAATTCAACTCGTCTTGGTTTAGCCCACGCGTTGGCTATTCCTTTAGGGGCCCATTTCAAAATTCCACATGGTGTTGTTAATGCCATTTTATTACCAGAAGTTATGAAGTTTAATATTATTGGAAATACAGAAAAATTTGCTGAGATAGCAAGAATTTTTGGTGAAAAAACAGATCACCTTTCAACAAGAGAGGCAGCTGAGCGAGCGGTTGTTGCAATCAAACAATTAAATGAAGATATTGGAATTACCCAAACGTTATCAGATTACGGAGTTGAAGAACAGCACCTCGATCTAATCGTAGAAGAAGCAATTCTTTCAGGAAATGTACCAGTAAACCCTGTTAAACCATCAAAAGAGGATTTGAAAAATATTTGTCGTGGCGTTATGAGTAAAAGCAATAAAAAAGAAGTGATAATTGGTTAATTATGAAAGAAGGGATGATTTCATGATTTCAACATCAAATACAAACATGCTTAGTTGGTTAGAACAAAATGTAGGTAAAACATATGGAAATTTTATTAATGGGAAATGGATTAATAGTAACAGTGGTGAAACATATCCTATTTATAATACTGCTAAAAAGAATCAAATTCTTAGTTTCTTTCAAAGATCTACTAAAGAGGATGTTGACAGTGCAGTAGAGGCTGCAAATACATCATTTAACAGCTGGGCAAAAGTACCTGGGCCAGATCGTGGAGCCATCCTTTATCGTTTTGCTGATTTACTTGAGCAAAATGCGGAAGAATTAAGTTATATGCTTTCGGCTGAGCAAGGGAAGTCATTGGGGGAATCAAAAGGTGAAATACTTAGAGCCGCAAAAGAGGCTCGGTTTTGTGCAGGAGAAGCATTTCGAATTGAAGGAAACACTTTACCAGGTGAGAGGTCTGGGGTTAACGGAGTAACTATTAGGCAACCTATTGGTGTAATCGCAGCCATTGCGCCATGGAATTTCCCGGTTGTTACACCTGTTAGAAAAATTGCACCAGCTCTTGCATATGGATGTACAGTTGTCTATAAACCAGCTTCAGCAACTCCATGGACATCAGTACGTATAATGGAGTTACTAGATGAGGCTGGTGTACCAAAAGGAGTTGTGAACCTGGTTGTTGGTAGTGGGTCATCAGTAGGGACTCCATTAATTGAACATCCATTAGTAAAAGGAATTAGTTTCACAGGTTCTACTAAATTAGGAGTGCAAATAAATGAGAGTGCAGCTAGAAGATTAGTGAAAACTCAACTTGAACTAGGAGGGAAAAATCCTGCTGTTGTTCTAGATTATGAGAATTCTGATGATGTAGCTAAACAAATCGTTGCCGCAGCTTTTGCATGTAGTGGACAAAGATGTACCTCAATTAGTCGAGTTATTGTCGTAAAAGAAAAAAAGCAAGAGCTTACTGAAGCATTATTAAAAGAGCTAAGGCAAATTAAAGTTGGTCCAGCCTGGGAAAAGGATGTAACAATGGGTCCTTTAGTTAATCAACAACAACTAGATTCTGTACAGGACTATTTAAAGATCGGCCTAGAAGAAGGGGCTAGATTACGTTTTGGTGGTAAGGTATTGACTGATGAAGTGTATGAAGAAGGTTCATATATGCAGCCAACTTTATTAGATCAAGTTACCCCACAAATGAGAGTGGCACAGGAAGAAATATTTGGTCCAATATTATGTGTTATTGAAGCGGAAAGTCAAGAAGAAGCATTTGATATAGCAAACTGTATCAGCTATGGTTTGGCAGCATCCGTCTTTACAACTAAATTCTCAGCCGCACACACATTTGCAGAAGAAGCTGAAGTTGGAATGGTTCACGTTAACCATGGAACCGCCAGTGCTGCGCATATGCCATTTGGAGGTTGGAAACAGTCAGGGTTCGGTGCGTATTCAATTGGAAAATCTAATAGCGAATTTTATACAAATCTAAAAGCTATTTATTATCAATTTTGTTAAAAACATTCTGGTAAAGTAATCGGTATAATACCGATTGCTTTTCATTTTTATTCTTATTCCATATGCATATTTAATTAAAGGGGGATGCTTGTGAAGATTGTAATAGCACCAGATTCATTTAAAGGTTCTATTTCGGCACGAGATATTTGCTATGCAGTTGAAAAAGGAATCCGAAGAGTTCTATCAAAAGTAGAGATAACTCATGTCCCCTTAGCAGATGGAGGTGAAGGGACAGCTGAGAATATAGTAGCCGCTTCTAATGGTCACTTCATTTATACAGAGGTATGTGGACCTTTAAATAAACCAGTTCAAGCAGGTTATGGAGTGTTAGGAAACCAATCAACAGTTGTGATTGAAATGGCACAGGCCTCTGGATTACCACTACTAAATGAGGATCAAAGAAACCCATTAATTACTACAAGTTACGGAACTGGTGAACTTATTAAACATGCATTAGATGCGGGTTATAGACAATTTATAATTGCTTTAGGTGGAAGTGCAACAAATGATGGCGGAGCAGGAATGCTTAAGGCACTTGGTGTAGATTTTTTTACGAGTGATGGTCATATCCTTAAAGGTGGTGGAGCTTCTTTAAGTGAATTATCATACTTTGATGATTCGAACCTAGATCCACGTTTAAATGATTCTACTATATTAGTTGCAAGTGATGTGACAAACCTCTTATGTGGACCAACTGGAGCAACAGCAGTTTTTGGTCCTCAAAAAGGTGCAACATCTGAAATGATAGAACAGCTTGATCAAGCTTTATTTCATTTTAGTGAAATCGTATTGAAGCAAAAAGGAATTAATATGAGAGAGCTAATTGGTGGAGGGGCAGCTGGGGGGATGGGAGCTGCACTAATTGCCTTCTGTCAAGCGCAATTAAAATCAGGGATTGATGTTGTCTTAGAAGAGATTGGGTTTACTCAAATTTTAGAAAATGTTGATCTACTTATTACCGGTGAGGGAAAACTTGATTCTCAAACACTTTCTGGAAAAGTGATAAAAGGTGTTTCTGACCAGGCTAGAAGTAAGCAGATACCAATTATAGCTCTTTGTGGAGCAGTAGACTTAAGTCAGGAAGAATTAGAGGAGCTAGGAATATTAGCTGCTTTTTCAATTGTGCCAGGTCCATGTTCCTTACAAGAAGCTTATAAGTATTCTGAGAAGTGGATCGTAGACAAAACTGAATCGATATTCAAAATACTTAACCTTACTTTATAAAAAGGAGCGAAAAGGGTGAAGCCGAAGGTATATATCACGCGAAAGATTCCTATTGATCTATTGGTAGAGTTAGAAGCTGTTTGTGAAGTGGATATATGGGAACACGAAGATATTCCTGTTCCACGTCACGTATTGGAAGAAAAAATTGTAAATATCGATGGACTTTTTTGCTTATTAACAGAAACGATTGATCAGTCTTTACTGGATAAAGCAAATACTTTGAAGATTATCAGCAATATGGCTGTAGGATATAATAATATCGATATTGAAGCGGCTAAAAAAAGAGGGATAACCGTTACAAACACCCCAGGAATTCTTACAGAAACAACTGCGGATCTTACTTTTGCACTCTTAATGGCTACTTCGAGACGGTTAGTGGAGTCCGCAGACTATCTTAAAAAAGGTGAATGGAAAACATGGTCACCTATGCAATTAACAGGGCAAGATGTGCATGGAGCAACACTTGGTATTATTGGATTGGGTAGGATTGGTGAAGCGCTAGTTAGAAGAGCAAAAGGATTTGATATGACTTGCATCTACTACAATAGAAGTAGAAAGCCGGAAATTGAAAAAGAATTGGGTGTTGGATATGCAGTGTTAGATGAACTTTTAAAAAGGGCTGATTTCATTTGTATACTTACACCATATACTAATGAAACAAAAAACCTAATAGGGACAAGAGAGCTCTCATTGATGAAAAGTACGTCAATTTTAATTAACACTGCTAGAGGTGGAATTGTTGACGAGATAGCATTGTATGAAGCGTTATCTACAAAAAAGATTTGGGCTGCTGGTCTAGATGTGTTTGAAGAAGAGCCAGTAAATTCTAACCATCGACTTCTATCTTTACCAAATGTAGTTGCTATACCACATATCGGAAGTGCTTCTGTAAACACAAGACGAAAAATGGCTAAACTAGCAATAGAAAATTTGTTATTGGGAGTTAAAAATCAAACACCAAAAAGCATAGTAGTCTAATCTGCACATATTGTGGAAAAATCTCCTATTGCATTCACCTACTATTTCTAGTATTATAACAATACAAGCTGCGCTGTACGCATTCTTTATAAAGTTTTAACCTTTAAGCTGAAATAGGGAGTTTTACATTGAAGACGGACTATCAAGCCTCCATTACGTTGAGGACGATATGAAACCTTCTGCGAACACCCACTTGTAGGAGTGGTGGTTTAAAACTCTATAACTTACGATGCGGCAATCGCGGCTCCTTACTTTAACATTTAATCCGGTTCCCAATGGGAACCGGATTTTTATTTATGTTTGTAATCTATAGGGTGTCTTTTGAAGTTGTCTTAACTGAATTGGAATGCATTTTACATAAAGAAAAACCGATTCTAAGAATCGGCGATTTTCTTAAGGTCTAACATAACTATCTAGGAATATGACAAAAACTTAATAATCCTGTAGTTCCCGCTGTATAAAGCTTTCAGTTGTAATGGCTGCTACTCCTAAAGCTGCTGAATGAGTGGAATGCTTAGAAAAACTAATTTTTAGATCTTGTTGTTGAAAAGATAGAGAGTGCGAATAAATAATATCCAACATAGATTGCTTTATCAATGTTTGGGCCATTGCTAACCGATTTCCTATAATAATTTGTTCAGGGTTAAAGGTATTTATAATATTATTAATTCCATATCCTATATATTGACCTGTTTCTTTAAAAAGCGTGATTGCTTTTTCATCTTGGTTTTGTGCTTTATCTATTAATGATTCAAGGGTTGCATCAGAGCCAGCTCTTTTTAAAAGAGCATGTTCAGATGCATAAGCTTCCCAACATCCTTTACTTCCACAGCTACAAGGGACCCCATTCATATTAATGACCATATGGCCCATTTCGCCAGAGAAACCATTGAGTCCTTGATAGAGCTCATTATTTAATATAAGCCCAACACCAATTCCGATTCCTGCGCTTACATAAACAATATTCTTATAGTCCTGACCAACTCCAAATTGCTTCTCGCCATACGCTCCAGCATTTGCTTCGTTCTCAACGATAACAGGAACCTGAAATTCTTTTTCTAGGAGGGTTTTTATATCACAATTTTTCCAACCAAGATTTGGAGCAACTCGTATTTCGCCTTGTTTATCAACGATTCCAGGTATACCTATGCCAATTCCAATTATTCCGTAAGGTGTTTGAGGGAGATCTTTTATAAGAGAATAGATAACCTGTTTTATTTGTTCTATGACATCTAAGAAAGTGTGTTCCTTTACTTTTATTGTTTCTTCTAACAATATCTTTCCTTTCAGATCTGTTACAACTCCCAAAACATAATTAACACCCAAATCAATGCCGATAGAATATCCAGCATTTACATTGTAGTGAAGAAGTACAGGGCGTCTACCTCCACTTGATTCTCCTGGTCCTGATTCATAAACTAGATCTTTAGATAACAGTTCGTTCACAAGGGAAGAAACAGTGGCTTTATTTAAACCTGTTTGTTGAGCGATATCGGCCCTGGAAATGGGCTCCTCATTTGTTATAGTTTGAAAAACAAGCAAGGTGTTATTTTTCTTCACAATTTGTTGATTCCATGTAAGTTGACTCAAATTTTTCACCTATTTCAAAAGTTTTCGGATGAATATAATTATAATATAAACTTAGTTTAATCGGCAGACAAACCCTGTTATTTCATATAATAATAATAGCTTCATGTATTTAGGGGTTCTGGCAAGTTAATAACTAAAGGGTCATCAATACATATAATGCAGCAAGTATTTTTTCCGTTAATAGAATAAGAGGGTTATTTTGTAAGGGTTCACTTAAACAGGATTATAACATGAACAAAGAGCTTTTTTTCATTTTTCTGCTATTTAGTTAAAATGCATAAGGAATAAGATCAGATTCGAATTAGTAAACTGATCTTTATTCCTTTTTTAGAAGTACTTTGACTTCATTAGTTATAATCTTTCCTCTTCTGGTAATTGATTTGGAGCACTTTGAATATTTTGTTGCTTAATTTCTAATGTTTCTGAAGAAAATATTTTTATTATTAGTTGTCCTCCGTATACTTTAGATTGAATAAGCAATGGTTGATTATGTTCGTTTTCAAATGTAAAATCAGGTCCATACCAGCTGACAGTGGCATCGCGTTTTGAAGGAACATATGGGACTCTACGACTATGGGAGTATCGCTCAATAATTTTTACTCCGGCTCGGTCAACTGCATTAAACAAAGTTGAGGAAACTTGGCAAATACCTCCACCAATCCCTTCTGAGAGTTCCCCTCTTACAATTACCGGAGCAGGTAAATAGCCTTTTTCAATTGTTCGTTTACCAACAACAGCATTGAACGAAAAAGTCTCTCCAGGGAAAATAACATGGTTATTAATTGCTTCGGATGCTAACTTAATATTATGTGACCGTTCCATGTTTCTACTATTAAAATAAGTTACGTAATGGCTAATTAATTTTGCTTTAATAGATGTGAGAAGTTCACTGTCAACCTTTGGATAGATTGTTTTGACAGGCACTTCAATAGAGTTTGAGCCTTTTTGCAAATATGTAACATAAACATTTGCTTTCCATTTTTCTTGATCAAGTTTATGCCCCATTTCTTCACTCTTTATTTGACCATGTTCATCTAAGTATGCATTAGATGGTGGTTCATAAACAACTGATTCTAAAGAAGCTGTAAGTTCATCTAATTTTTCTTGGTCTATAAATTCTCCTTCAAAGGATGGTATAGCCAGCTCTGAACGATGAAGAGATGTTATTTCTTTCCCTTCAAAGGTAACAGATAAATGTTCAGATTGGACAGAAGGCTGTACCATAATCATAAAAATTGCTAAAAGAAATTTCATAGAACGCTCACCTCCCTGTTTCATTTAATTCAATTAAGAATGGATCTCTTAATACTTTCCATGGAGAAAAAAGTGAAGTTCTTATTAAGGTGAAGGTTTGTGTAATCTTAACAGGACCAATTTCATCAAGGTATATTTTTGTTTCAACGGGAAAAGACGATATTAATGAGGAGTCATGATCGTCTTGACTCTTTTTTATTGTCCATTTCATCCCTTCAATATTGTCGAGAACTTTATAAGAGCTATCATTCATATTCATATTTGAAATGCTTATTCCTTTCATTAAATCCTTGTCATGATTTTTCGCTGTAATAAGAAAGATATTTAGTATTTCTTCCGCTGAAAGTGAAGCTGTATAATCATCGAATTTCCCAGCAGCTTTTAAAATCATAACATGATGGGAAAGGTCAAATTTTCGGGTGCGGTGCGTTGTACTGCCTGAGAAATGGATGCAAAAATGTCCCGGAAATCCATTTTGTATTGCTCCCGCTCCGTGGGGCATACCATGCATCGATGCGGGAATTAACTTATCTTCCGTGAGAATATAAACTGCTCTTCTTCGCCAACTCCATTTTCCATCATAAATACTCTTCATTTTTTTCGTGTCATTTGTTGTTAGTGGTTGTACATCTGCATGACCACTTCCGGCTCTTCTTTGAACATTAAAGCTTTGTCCGCTAGCAATATCAATAACAGTAAATGTTGATTTTCTTGGAATAATTTCTTTTACTTCATCCCAACTTAACAACTCTGGTTGAAAACTGATGTAAGGAGGTGGTTGATCATTTGCTGCTAATGTTTGTTTGTTGGAAAGAGATACAAAAAGAAAAATAAGTAACAATGTTTTTTTCATAAAAAGTCACTCCAAATTAACCTTGTTTCATTTATTTTGTGTAAAAAACTCTAGAACATAGCCTTTTATAAATGGAAATATAAGGTATCAATTGCCCTGTATTGATACAGAATAGTTATACGGAAAGTAAAAAAGTGAAAAAAGAAAACATTGGAGAAGTAAAATGAATTTTGTTTATGGATTTCTGTATATATTTGCTGCATGGAAATGGGGAGATTGGCAAAATTGGAGAGAGTATTATCCAACCATTTTATTTTTTATAATTGGTGACTTGTTATATCATTTTTTACTTTATGATTATTTTCCATTATGGAAGTTTAATCCGATTCCAATTGATGAAAAAATGGGAATAACAGGTACCCATATTTCTTTATTTATCATGTTTATCAAATATCCTTGTACAATTCTTTTGTATTTAGGGAATTTTCCTATTGAGCGCTTAAAACGGTTTATCTATATCGGGATTTGGGTTTTGATTTATACAGCAAATGAGCTCTTAACACATTACTTTGGGGGAATAAATCATTATAATGGTTGGAATGAATGGTGGTCGGTTTTGTTTAATTGTGCTATGTTTCCTTTATTGGCATTGCATCATTATCGTCCATTGATAACTTGGATATGTTCGTTTGGTTTTATTTTGTTTTTATGGACGATTTTTGGTGTGCCATCATATGTTTTTCGTTAAAACATTAAAGGGAGATTTTATCATGAAAACAGAAATGCTAGCATATTTTGATGAATTTGGACATAGAAAATTCAACAAGAGGAGGTTTCAGGAGTTGTAAGAGCTGAATTACATGAATTTGAAAAACTGTGGTTCAGGGAATTAGAAAAAATTAGGGTTGAGGGCTTTCTGGAAAATACACATAAAGCGCAAAGAGAGCTAGAGACAAATGTAACAAAACAAGACTTTGTTCCTCATCAGGATTCTTATATAAAGGAAATAATTAAGAAAATAAAGGGAAAATAGTTTACTTAATTAAGTACCTTACTGTCACTCATTCTTCTTAATTCTGTTACAATGTCATATACATAGTTTTTATCTAAATAGATTAGGAGAATGATTCATGCTTCAAACAGTTAATCGGCAACTGGAAAAATGGATGCCTATTATTACGCCAATAAGTGTGATTATAGGGGTTATGCTTGCTGAAAATCTTTTACCTCTTACATTTTTAATTCCGTGGCTATTTGCATTTATGACCTTTTCAGGTAGTCTTAGCTCTACTTTTACGTCTTTACAAGGAGCATTAAAAAAACCAATGCCTTTATTTATGATTTTAATGCTGTTGCATATTATTATGCCGCTTCTAGCTTGGACAGTAGGACACGCATTTTTTGTGGATGATCATTTAACAATGACCGGATTAGTGCTAGCAAGTGTTATTCCAACTGGGATTACCAGTTTTATTTGGGTAACAATCTATAAGGGGAGTATAGGCTTAGCATTATCTATTATCTTGTTTGACACAATCTTGTCGCCGTTTCTTGTTCCGTTTACTTTATCTTTTCTAGTTGGTCAAAAAATTCAAATAAATACGATGGATATTATGTATGGGTTGTTATTTATGGTTGTTATTCCATCTATTTTAGGGATGTTTACAAATTTTTTGACAAAAGGGAAAAGTGTTAAAGCAGGGAAAAATCTTGCGCCGTTTTCAAAAGTTTCTCTTGCTTGCGTTGTTATGATGAATGGAGCTGTTATTTCTCCCTATCTTAAGCAGTTTAGTTTAAAATTGGTTATTATTGCTATTGTTGTTTTTACACTTGCTTCTTTTGGATATTTCTTAGCATGGATGCTGTCAATTCTGTTAAAAAGAGACCGCGAAACAAAAGTAGTCATGATGTTTACGGGTGGAATGCGGAATATTAGTGCGGGGGCTGTAATTGCGGTTCAATATTTTCCTCCGGCTGTAGCTGTTCCTGTAGTTCTGGGAATGTTGTTTCAGCAAGTGCTTGCATCAATCTTTGGTCATATATTTAATCTTTTTGATCAAAAACAACATTTTGAGGCCAATATCTCTGCTTCACAATAAATAATACTCGTATATTTTAAAAAGAAGATGTTGCCAAATATTTCTGAGTGTGTTAAAAATAATGTGAATTACTAATTTCATAATATGATAGATTTTCACCACTAGGGGAGCTTTAAGCTGAGAGAGGCAGTGCGCCTTGACCCTTATTACCTGATCTAGATAATACTAGCGGAGGGAAGAGGTGTTTGAATAAATAGACTTTAACGCAATTTGGTTATTATTAGTAGCAGTTTAACTAATTTTTATACCATTATGCGATTCAAACCACTTCTTTTCTAAAAAAAGAAGTGGTTTTTTTATTTTACTGCATTTTAAAAAAGGAGGGAAAAACATTGTCTAATCCAATAGAACGGTTAATTAATATCGTCGATGAACGCCAGGAGGATTTGGTTTCTTTATTAAAAAGCTTGATTGAATATAAAACACCTGCACCACCAGCTAGAAATACGAATGAAGCACAACAATTTATTGCAGAGTTTTTAGAAGAGAAAGGTTTTACCATTGATATGTGGGATGTGTATCCAAACGATCCTAATGTTGTTGGTGTGTTAAAAGGGAAGGAACCTGATCTATATAACAGCTTGATTATTAACGGTCATATAGATGTGGCCGAAGTTAGTGAGGATGAAAAATGGGATGTTGATCCGTTTGTCCCTGTTGTAAAAGATGGTGTGATTATAGGGCGTGGTGCAGCTGATATGAAAGGTGGATTAGCTGGTGCATTGTTTGCTATTCAGTTAATACACGAACATGGTATTACCCTTCCTGGTGATTTGATTTTACAATCTGTGATTGGTGAAGAGGTTGGGGAAGCTGGGACTCTTGAATGTTGTAAAAAAGGATATAAAGCAGATTTTGCTGTTGTGGTAGATACAAGTGATTTACATATTCAAGGGCAAGGTGGAGTTATTACTGGTTGGATCACTGTAAAGAGTGACAAAACGTATCATGACGCAACGAGAAGGCAAATGATACATGCCGGCGGAAAACTTTTTGCTGCCAGTGCTATCGAAAAAATGACAAATATTATTCATGGATTACAAGACCTTGAAAGGCATTGGGCAATTTCGAAAAGCTATCCTGGATATCCTCCTGGTACAAATACAATCAATCCAGCAGTAATTGAAGGAGGAAGACATGCTGCATTTATTGCTGATGAATGCCGTTTATGGATTACTGTTCATTATTATCCAAATGAAACACATGAGCAAATTATAAAAGAAATTGAAGAGCATATTCTCCATGTTGCTCATGCAGATCCTTGGCTGAGGGAGAATCCCCCAACATTTGAATGGGGAGGAAAATCAATGATCGTTGATCGTGGCGAGATTTTTCCGTCATTAGAGGTAGATCAAAATCATCCTGGGGTGAAAGGTTTAGCCTCAACCCATGAACAGCTTTTATCAACACAAGCTATTGTTGATGTTTCTCCAACCGTAACCGACGGAGGATGGTTAGGAGACGCAGGAATTCCAACCGTCATATATGGACCTGGAAAATTACAACATGCACATGCAGTAAACGAACAACTGTCCATTCAAGAACTTGTCGAGTACACAAAGGTCATTTTAGCTTTCATCTATAAATGGTGTCATTTAAAGAAGAGTGACCAAACTGTTGATTAGTTATTAATTTTAAGTAATAGAAAGTAGGGGAGAATGAATGAAATTTAGTCAAAGGCTATACGAAAAGGTTCTACCGATCTGGGAAAGTAATCATAATCATCCATTCGTTAAGGGAATGGGGAATGGGACTCTTGAAAAAGATAAATTTCGGTTTTACATGATACAGGATTATTTGTATTTGATTGAATATGCAAAAGTTTTTGCCCTAGGTGCGGTGAAAGCTACAGATTTAAACACAATGGGCAAATTTGCAGCATTACTGAATTCTACTTTAAATGAAGAGATGGAGCTACATCGACAATATGCAAAAAAATTCGAGATTACGGTAGAAGAGCTTGAAGAAACCAAACCCTCTCCAACAACTCTAGCCTATACTCACTACATGCTTCATGTTAGTCAAAATGGAACACTTGCCGAATTGGTATCTGCTTTACTTCCATGTATGTGGAGTTATTGGGAAATTGGTAAAGATCTCAAAAAAATAGAAGGTGCAAGCGAACATGAATTATATGGAGAATGGATTTCGATGTATTCATCTGATGAATTTGGTCAACTAGCTACATGGTGTATTGAGTTAATTGATGAACTCTCAGATGGTAAGCCAGAATCAGAATTAGTGAAATTAGAAGAAATCTTTCTAAATACTACTAGATTCGAGTACATGTTTTGGGAAATGGCCTACCACGAAATGATGTGGCCAACAAATGGATAAATCAGTTCTTGAATTTAAAAATATAACCTTTCAATATAGGGAGCACCCTAGTGGAACACCTATCTTGAAAAATATGAATCTACATATTCGTGAAGGAGAATTTATAAGCATAATTGGACCAAGTGGCTCAGGAAAAAGTACATTATTTAAACTAATAACAGGGTTGGAGCAGCCTTCAGAGGGAGAAATTTTCCTGAAGAATCAACTAGCCATAAATCGACTTGGGCAAGTAGGGTATATGCCGCAGCAGGATTTACTTTTGCCATGGCGCACAATTATTGAAAATGCATTACTTCCATTAGAGATAAAAGGAGTAAAAAAACACCTGTCTCTTCAAAAGGTTAGTGAGTTATTAGAAGAGTTTGGGTTGAAAGGTGTAGAGGATTGCTATCCTGGTGAATTATCTGGAGGAATGAGGCAGAGGGTCTCATTTTTAAGAACAATATTAAGCGGATCAAACATTCTCCTTCTGGATGAACCGTTTAGTGCTTTAGATGCTATCACTAGATTATCGTTACAGGAATGGCTACTCTCACAATGGCAAAAAAGAAAAGAAACAATTGTTTTTATAACTCATGATGTTAATGAGGCATTGTTTTTATCTGATCGTATTCTTCTATTTACAGAAACTCCTGTAACGACCTTGAAAGAAGTTATAGTTCCACTAGAACGCCCTAGAATCTTAAAAGATTTAAACCGATCAGAAGTAATCTCCTTAAAAGATGAGTTGCTTGAAGACTTACGAACGAGGATGAAAACATGAGTATTTTTAAAAAATATGGTGCATCCAGTACGTTAACTATTTTACTTCTCGTTGTTTGGGAAATTGGTGCAAGGCTTTTGAATATGGGATTCATTCTGCCAACACCAACTGATGTTGTCTTAAAGATATGGGAATTAAGAGTACCTTTGTTTTTAGAACACTTACCTGCTACATTTCTTATAATCTTGATTGGACTCTCCCTTTCTATTTTATTTGGGGTGGGGCTTGCTGTATGGATGAGCATAAATAAAACAGTAGAAAAAACCTTCTATCCTCTTATTATATCGTCACAAACAATTCCAATTATCGCATTGGCACCGATTTTTGTTTTATGGTTTGGCTATACGATATGGAGTAAGGTTGTCGTTACGGTGCTTATTACTTTTTTTCCGATAACAGTAAATACGTATGATGGCCTACGTGCAACAACTAAGGAATATAAAGATCTTTTGCGAACTATGGGAGCAACAAAAAAAGACATTTTCTTTAAGCTGCAAGTACCGGGAAGCGCATCTTACTTTTTCTCTGGATTGAAAGTGGCTGTAACGTTAAGTGTGATTGGTGCTGCAATTGGAGAATGGATCGGTGCTCAAGCTGGGTTGGGGTATTTTAGTAGACGAATGATGACTCAGTTCGATGGAGCAGGGGTTTTTGCGCCAATTATTATTTTATCTGCAGTCGGAATTTTTTTATTTGTCATTGTAAGCTCATTAGAGAAAAAAACGTTAAAATGGAGGAAAACAGAATGAAGAAGTTATTATTAATGTTCTTATGTTTAGTATTAGGATTACTTACAGCTTGTGGTGCTAACAATAGCGCATCAACAGAAGCAAATGAAGAAGCGAAAGATCTAAAGGATGTTAGTATTATGCTTGATTGGTATCCTAATGCTGTACATAGCTTTTTATATATTGCAAAGGAAAAAGGATACTTTGAAGAAGAAGGATTAAATGTTGATATTCAATTTCCTGCTAATCCAACAGATCCGATCAACTTGGCTGCTGCAGGGAAAATTACGCTTGGCATATCGTATCAACCAGATGTTATTATTGCTCGTGCCAATCAGGATGTAAAAATAAAATCAGTTGGTGCAATTGTTCGTTCACCATTAAACAGAGTTATTTTTATGGAAGATAGTGAAATTCAATCTCCAAAGGATTTAGAAGGAAAAACTGTTGGCTTTCCTGGTATTCCGCTTAATGAATCATTAATTCAGTCTATGGTTAAGGCTGATGGTGGAAACCCTGAAAAAGTTGAAATGATAGATGTTGGCTTTGAATTAGGATCTTCAATTGTTAGTGAAAAAGTAGATGCAGTAATTGGTGCATATATAAATCATGAAGTACCTGTATTAGCTCATGAAGGACACAACACAAGAAATATGAACCCGACCGAATATGGAGTTCCTAATTACTATGAGTTAGTAGCAGTAACAAGCGACAAAACATGGGAAAAAGAACAAGAAAGTATTGCAGCCTTTTGGCGTGCTGCTACAAAGGGATACGAATTTACAGCGGACCACCCTGAAGAGGCTTTAGAAATACTTCTTACTAACCAAGATGAAGCAAACTTTCCTTTAGTAAAAGAAGTGGAAACAGAAAGCCTAGAAATATTATTACCATTGATGAAATCTGAGAATGGATTTGGAAGTCAGGACCAAGATCAATGGGAAAGTACAATAAGTTGGATGAAGGAAGCAGGCTTAATTGAAACAGAACCTGAGGTTGAAGATATATTTGTAAATTTAGTAGAGTAAAGGTAAAAGGCGTATTCCTTAGTTAATTGGGGGTACGTTTTTTATATTATTTAGTCTAAAACACACATCGAAAGCAGATAAGAACGGTACTACAAAATCCCAGTATAATTAAGAAAGGACTTGGTGGGATTTGAACCCACAAGATGTACAACAATTTACGACAAAACTGTTGACTGCTCTAACCACTTGAGCTACAAGTCCAATTATATTATGTTCATAAAAATGCATTTTATAACATCATATGTAAAAAAAATAAAAAAGAGATGTGTGGGTCACATCTCTTTTTTACATTATATTTTTAGTTCAACGTCTGCTGCTTTACGAAGTTCTTCCACTTTTGTAGCTACTTTTTCTTGTGTTTTTTGTTGTTCAAGATTAGCTTTTAAAGTATCTTTTACTTCCTCGTATTTTGGAGTATCTTCAGATTCACCAGCCGTACTTACCATTGAATCATAATATTCTTTTATTTCTTCCTCTTTTACTTCTTCTACCTTCAAATCATTCTTTACAAATTGATCATATTTTACCGTATCAGCAATTTGTTCTTTTAGCTTGTCCAAGGTTAAGTTATTCGTTTTTAACGCTTCCTCAAACTCTTCTTCTGTTTTATAGCTAGCTTTTAAAGTTTCTAACTGTTTGTTAATATCTTCTTCTGAAGCTTCATAGCCTTTTTTGTCGATTTCTTGTAATAGTAATGTTTGTCCAACAAGACTTTCAAGGGTATAGTCTTTAATTTGCTTTGCCATATCATCTGTAGTTAAGTCTTGTCCTAATTGTGAAAATTGCATTTGAGAAATACTTAAGGCGTCATTATATTGATTTCCTTTGATTTCCTCACCATTTACAATAGCAACAACTTTTCCTTCTTCCACTTTTTGAGCTTCAAGCTTTTTTTGCATTTCCTCAGCATCTACATCAGCTGCTTCTTCAGTTGCCTTTTCAGAGGTGCTAGTGTCCTCACTAGCTTTTTCTTCGTCGTTATTACACGCTACAAGAGAGAGTGAAAGCAACCCGATTAAAACTGTTAATAAATATTTTTTCATTTTGTATACCCCTTTCGTCCCTATAGAAGGACATATCTTATGTACATAATTGGAATTGTATAACAACTAAAGAAAAAATAAAAGGTTTACATATAAACCATAGCAGATTTTTAAAGAAAGGTTACACATTTTGGCAGATGGGTGAATATCATAAAAATTTTGAATAATAACTCAAAACAAATCCTTAAATAAACGGATATGAAGCGTTAGAGTCGTCTGAGAAGCTTTTAAAAGAAATTACCTATCAATGGTAACGCTTACACTAACTAATTGGAAGAAATACTCACAACGTTTCTTTAAGACCTTGATTATGAAAATCATCATGTTAGTATTAAATCGTGAGTAAAAATACGAACAAAAATACGAACGATATTGGAGAGATGAGATGCTACACGATAAGACAGTTGCATTTTTAGGCGCAGGTTCGATGGCAGAAGCTATGATATCAGGATTAGTCAGATCTGAATTTCCAACAGAAAATATCATTGCGACAAATCGTTCCAATGAAGAACGGTTATCTGCACTTAACGAAAAGTATGGTATCAAAGGAATCAAACTTAAAGATTTACCGTTTGATCAAATAGATGTCATGATATTGGCAATGAAGCCAAAAGATGTTGATTCAGCATTAAAGGGTATTAAAGATCATATCAAACCAAATCAACTCATATTATCAGTTCTAGCTGGAATTACAACAACATATCTTGAACAAAACCTTCATAATGGCCAGCAAGTAGTTAGAGTGATGCCGAATACGTCAAGTGCGATCGGTGAGTCAGCTACTGCCATATCCCCAGGTCATGAAACATCAGAAAACAATGTTCGACTAACTCAAGATTTATTAGGTTGCATCGGTGAGGTTTATACAATAGAAGAAAAAGATATGGATATCTTTACGGGTCTTGCAGGAAGCGGTCCGGCTTATTTCTATTATTTGATGGAGCATATGGAAAAACAAGGATCACAAGCAGGCTTTGACTTGGAAACAACAAGAGAAATTATTGCTCAAACGATTGTTGGTGCTGCGAAAATGGTTCAAGAGCAAGATTATACGCCTACTGTACTAAGAGAAAAGGTTACTTCACCAAATGGTACAACAGCAGCAGGGTTAAACGCATTGGACGAAAATGGTGGGGGTAAGGCCATTGCGAAGGCAGTTGAGCATGCGGCAAAACGTTCAAAAGAAATTAGTGAACAAATCCAAGAGAGTTTACTGGTTAGCTCATCAAAATAAATAAGATTATAGTTTAAGAAAATGAAAGACTTATAGAGAAACAAGTGATTTAGAGAGATAAATACGACTCAGGAGTGATATCATGACGACCCTAGACAACGAAAAAAAACGGGTTGTAATAAAAGTAGGAAGCAGTTCCTTAACAAGTCGACACGGAGAAATCAGTCGACGTAAACTAGAGAAATTAGCTGATGAAATTGCCTTATTAAAGGACGAAGGACATGAGATTGTCTTTGTTTCTTCAGGTGCTGTTGCAGCAGGCTATCGTAAGCTAGGTTGTATTGACCGTCCAACATCTCTACCTGAAAAACAAGCAGCTGCTTCTATTGGGCAAGGATTATTAATTGAGGCATATTCAGAGATCTTTTTATCACACGGGTATGTGGCATCACAAATCTTAATTACACGAAGTGATTTTTCAGATGAAAAACGCTACAACAATGTACGTAATACACTAAATGTTTTATTAGAACGTGGCATTATTCCAATTGTTAATGAAAATGATACTGTAACAGTTGATCGCTTGAAGTTTGGTGATAATGATACGTTATCAGCAAAAGTTGCTGGCTTAGTAGAAGCTGATCAATTGATGATTTTATCTGACATAGATGGTTTATACGATTCAGATCCTCGAAAAAATGAAGAAGCAAAACTACTTGAGAAAGTTTATGAAATCACCCCTGAAATCGAAGAAGGAGCAGGTGAATCAGGTAGTAACGTTGGAACAGGTGGAATGAGATCGAAGATAGATGCCGTAAAGATTGCGATGGCGTCTGGTATTTCGACCTTCTTAGGAAAAGCAACGATCCCTAATATTCTTGGCGATGCTGTTCGCGGAGAAGCCAAAGGAACTTATTTCGAAGTAACAAACGAAACAGTTAACTTAAATCAGAAAAAACAATGGATTGCTTTCCATTCCGGTCCTGAGGGTGAAGTAACAATTAATCAAAATGTAAGAACATCCATTGTTGATCATAAACACAGCATCTATTCATCAGACATTGAAAAAGTAGAAGGTCAGTTTGAAAAGGGTGCAGTTATTCGAATTCTTGATCATGAAGGAGAAAGAATTGGTTTGGGTGTTGTGAACTATTCAAATGAAGAGTTAGAAAAGATAGCAAAGGCTTCAGGTGAGGGTGTTAAAAAGCAAGAGGTTGTCCATTTTGATGATTTAGTATGTGAACTTGAATTATCGTTGCCTGTCGGAGTATAAAAAGGAGGAATTAGATGTCTGTAACAAAAGAACAACCAAACGTCGAATCACAAGCAATTGCAGCAAAAAAAGCTGCAAAAACATTAAGTTTATTATCAACTGAAGAAAAAAATGAAGCATTACACATTTTAGCTGATACTTTAGAAAAAAATACTGAAGTTATTCTTAAAGCGAATGAAGTAGATTTACAAGCAGGTCGTGAGAAAGGTTACGATACGGCTTACATGGATCGTCTGGCTCTTTCAAAAGAACGAATTTTTGACTTTGCTGATGGCTTACGTCAAGTAGCTAAATTAGAAGATCCAACAGGTAAAATCCTTTCTAACTGGACTTTAGATAACGGTCTTCTAGTTGAAAAAGTTACAGTACCACTAGGTGTAATTGGTATGATTTATGAAGCACGTCCTAACGTAACAGTCGATGCGACAGGTCTTGCTCTTAAATCAGGAAATGCCATTGTATTAAAAGGCGGATCATCTGCTTTATCATCAAACAAAGCAATCGTGCAGGTTATGCATGAGGCATTAAAAGAAACAAAGATCCCACAAGAAGCTGTACAATTTATTGCCAGCACAGACCGTGAAGCAACACAGCAACTGTTCACTATGAAAGAACATATTGATGTGTTAATTCCAAGGGGTGGAGGTTCACTAATAAATGCAGTTGTAAATAATGCCACTGTTCCAGTACTTGAAACAGGTGTCGGAAACTGCCACTTATATATTGATGTTGAAGCAGATGTTGAAAAAGCATTAAACATTCTTGTTAATGCAAAAACGGACCGTCCAGCTGTATGTAACGCGTTAGAAACAGCTATTATTCACGAGTGTTGGCTAGAAAAGAATCGAGATGTCCTAGTGAAAACTTTGCAGGAAAATGGAATTACTGTTCATGGTGATGAAACAGCTTTATCCTATATTCCGAACTCAGTTCTTGCAAACGAAGAAGACTGGGCGAATGAATATTTAAGCTTAGACTTAGCTGTTAAAACAGTTAGTAACGTCGAAGAAGCAATAGATCACATCGAAGCATACGGTACAAAGCATTCAGAGGCGATTGTAACTGAAAACAAAGAAACAGCTAAAACATTTATGAGCTTAGTAGATGCTTCAGCTCTATATCATAATGCGTCTACTCGCTTTACTGACGGTGGAGCTCTGGGCTTTGGTGCTGAGATTGGTATTTCCACTCAAAAGCTCCATGCGCGAGGACCGATGGGCTTACCGGCTTTAACAACAGTAAAATTTATGATGTCAGGTAATGGGCAAACAAGATAAGTAAAAAGAGAAGTGACCGAATATCGGTCACTTCTTTTTAGTAAGATCAGAAAGTATAAAAATTTGAATTTAGTTCTCTTTACTTTTTTTAATTTTCTATTAGAAAAATACACTTTATAAATAGACAATGATAATCATTATTGATTATAATATTTGTAGAACAAAAAATAACTTATTGATTGGAGAAGATTGCATGTTTGTTCAAGTGAAAAAAATTACAGTAACAGAGGGAAGTTCGGCTCAAGTTGTTGATCGGTTTAGTAAGCCAGGTATTATTGAAGAGCAAGAGGGTTTTGTTGATGCAACAGTAATGGTGAAAAAAGTAAGACGCGGTGAAGAAGAGGTAATGGTCCAAATTCGTTGGAAATCAGAAGAATATTGGAAGCAGTGGGAAAAAAGTGAAGCACATATCGCCGGTCATAAAGCAAATAGAGGTAAACCAAACCCAGAGTACATTGTAAACTCAGAAGGCGGCTTATATAACGTAGTAAACGTTAAAGAAGCAAAAGCTAAAGAAAGTATAGAAAGGTAGTCAATATCTTATGATGTTGGCTTTTTTTATTGCTGGAAAAGTTTTTTTATCATTCATGAATAATAATGATAATTATTTTCAATAATAGTAATGAAAAGAGACAACCACGGTGATGGTTGCCTCTTAATACATATTAAAGATCAGTTGGTTCAAATGTTTTACAATCAGTTTCTCCACTACTTGATGCATTCTTTTCTTTATGATTGACTACATAAATTTGAGATGCACCACATTTATTTTCATTTTGGATGTTATGAACACAGCTGTTTACTTCACATAATACGTCTAGTGCCATTATAAAACACCTCCTTCATTGTTAGGATAAACAAGTTTGACCTATCCTATTCAGTATAAGAGGTGTATTTTGTTTTTTAGAGATAACATAGACAAAGTGAACTTATCTGAAAACTTTTATTTTTTAAAGTATTGACTCTTATTTCATCGGTGTTATAATCAATAACATACAATGTTAGAAAATCTAACAGACAATTAGGGTGATGAAGATGAAAAAGATTGAAGCGATTATAAGACCGCAGAAAATTACTGAAACAATAAAGGGATTAAAGAATATTGGAATTACTGGATTTACTGTTTCTCAAGTTGTAGGAAGAGGAAAGCAAAGAGACACAAAGGGTGTTTATCGAGGGAAAAATTATAATGTAACGTTACATCCGAAAATTAAACTTGAAATTATATTATCTGATCATATGGTAGAACCAACTATTAAAACAATTATTTCATCTGCTCAAACAGGTGAAGATGGTGATGGCAAAATCTATGTATATCCTATTCTAGAAGCTTATAATATTCGCACTGGCGAACCGGATGTGTCAATTGATGATTTGACAATAAGAGAGTTTCCCGCAAAGGAGGGAATCTAATCAATGGAACTTATTCATTTAAATACCGTTTGGATTGTTATAGCGGCAGCAATGGTTTTGTTCATGGAAGGTGGATTTAGCTTATTAGAGGCTGGTTTAGTTCGCACAAAAAATGCTGTTAACGTAACGATGAAAATCTTTGTTGACTTAACAATTGGGGCTTTAGCATTCTGGGTCTTTGGATTTGCCATTATGTTTGGAGAGAGTGCTTTTGGGTTTATAGGCACAAGTTTATTTGGAAGTCCTGAGAAAATTTCTTTAGGAATAGAATTACCGAGTGAAGCGTTCGTGCTATTTCAAATGGGCTTTGCTGTTGCTTGTATCTCGATCATTTCCGGTGCTGTAGCCGAACGAATGAATTTTAAGGCTTATATAGTAACAGCTGCACTGATTACATTAATCATTTACCCACTTTCTGGTCATTGGATTTGGAATGGTGAAGGCTGGTTAGCACAGCTTGGAATGAAGGACTTTGCAGGATCAGCTGCAATTCACGCAGTTGGAGGCTTTGCTGCATTGGCAATGGCCAAAATTTTAGGTCCAAGAAAAGGAAGATTTAATTCTGATGGAAGCGTCAACGTATTCGCACCAAGTAATATTCCGTTAGCATCAAGTGGTGCATTTATTTTATGGTTCGGTTGGTTTGCCTTTAATAGTGGTAGTACATTAGATGCTTCCGATGCATCTTTAGCATCTATTGCAATTAATACAATGTTAGCTGGGGCAAGCGGTGGGACAGTTACTTTACTTTTAACAATGAATAAGTTTGGAAAAGCTGACCCGAGTATGACGATTAACGGGGTACTTTCTGGATTAGTTGCTATTACAGCTGGCTGTGCATTTGTGAATCATTGGAGTGCAATTATCATCGGGGCAATTAGTGGTGTTATTGTTATTTATGCAACATTACTAATCGATAATCTTAAAATTGATGATCCGGTTGGAGCAGTTGCTGTCCACGGTTTTAATGGTTTATTTGGAACAATTGCAGTTGGGTTGTTTGACACAACTGCCGGGTTATTTACAACAGGTCAAGTTTCACTATTAGGAGTTCAGCTATTGGGTGCAGTTGTTGTGGCAGCTTGGGGATTAGTAGGTGGTGCGGCAATCGCCAAAATATCAGAGGCAACTGTTGGTTTGCGTGCTACATTAGAGGAAGAAGAGGAAGGATTAGACATGTCTTACCATGGAATTCCTGCTTATAATGAATTAGAACGTTTTACAGACTTACCAACAAGCTTATATAATTTTGAAGAAACGACAGGTATTACTGTTGCAAGAACAGATCAAAAGAAAATTGTAGGATGATAAAAAGGCGAACCAAAGCTAAATGGTTCGCCTTTCTATATTGTAGCACTGAAATTTCTTACTTAATAACAATTGAAAACATTAGACCCAGATAGGTAGAAATAATAAAGGCTATTCCAAATCCTACGGCAAGAATTGGAGAGATCTTTTTATAAAAGCTAATAATAAGCAATCCAATAAATAGGAGCCCAATTATAACTAATAAGACAGCATTTAAATGAAAAGAAAGTTGAACGATAAAAGGAGCCGTAATGTTTTGCCCGAGCAAGAACTCTATCCACGGTGCTGGTCCCTCTTGAATGAGTGTCGCATTTACTTGGTGTGGTGGCGGCAATGTTCCTAATACACCTGTGATGAAAAACACAACCATTAAGATCATTGTTTCTGCTTGTACCCATTTTATAGGGTTAAATTGATTATTGGCTTTGACCTTTCTAGCTAAAAATCCATTTATTAAGGCAAAAGCAAGAATGGGAATAATACTTAAATGCTTTAATAGCAACACCTGTCCATATGTGATTACCCATGAATTAACATAATCTCTTGGTTCAACAACAAAAAACATAAGAAAAATGCCTGTGATCGTGACTGTTAGAAACAAGATTATGGATAAAGGGGTAAACCATTTTAAAAACAAACGCCAATTATTACTATCTTTAGAAAGCCATCCAACATGTAATAGCACTCCAACCCACATTGTAATCACTAAAAAATGAATAGCATGTGAAAATAAACCAGGCCAAAGGTTAAGTGTTGAAGAATGGCTAGCATACCCTACTGAGAAGATCATTAGTAGCAAGAAAAGGGCTTGAATATATTTAGAGCCTTCGACATAAATAGTCATCCATAATAATACTGCAAAGAAGCTTCCGTATAACCAAGCGATACCGACTTGAAACTCAGTTAAGATTGAATAAGAAGTTAAGCTTATTAACCCATCAGGAGAGAAAAATAAAATAACTTGTAATACAGGAAGAAAAGTTAAAATTATAATTCCTAACACAGCTAATAATAAGCTTTGTTTTTTAACGGTAACAATAGGTTTATGTGTTTGTGGAACAAATTGTAATACAACATGTCCGACTAAAAAAGAATAAAGCATATACGAAACATATTCAGTTACTGGAATTAGTTGACTCATCATTTACCTCTTTTACGAAATAAGATCCATGCCCCACCAATTAATAAAAGGATTAAGATCGTAATTGAAATAGTGGCAACAGAAGAGTTATTTGTTTCTTCTTTGGCATTTGTTTCAAGTTCTGGAGAAGTTTGCTCTTCATTAACTGATGTTGTTTCTTCTTTGTAATTTTGATTTGACTCTGTATCAGATGGTACTTCCGCTTCCTCATCAATGAGTGTATCAGTTTCTTTATTTGTAGTATTTTCTTCTTCTGTAGCTGGAAGATTCACAGTAAAGGGAATTTCTCCTGTAAGGATGTGACCATCTTTTGCTGCAATCTTCCAAGATAACACGTAGCTTCCATTTGTAAGTGAACGATTAAATGTCCCAATTAGCTTACTTCCTTGAACTGTTACCGTATCAAAGGATTGCTCTTCCGTTTCCTTTGTTAAGGTCATCGTACTTTGGTCTTCAATCTCTCCTGCGAATTCAATAAAAAGCTCTGTAAGTTCTTGCGTGATTTCCTCACCCTCAGAAGGATTTGAAGTTTTAACAGTTGTATGTGCTGAAACTGCTAAAGGAAAAATTAATAAAAAGCTTAGTATTGTTAGCATTTTTTTCTTCATATCAAAACATCCTTTATTAATTTATTTCTGTTACCCATTTTAGCATTGAATGTATTCTCCATTCATAAACCATTTCTGACAAATTAGCAAACAAAAAACTTTATGACTGGATTTTTTAAAAGTTTTTTTAGGGAACTGTGCGGGTGCCCTTACAGACAAGTCCCCAGATACATATTGTAATAGTACAACGAAAGGGAGGTGTTGTTAATGAGTGGTGCAACTCCAGGCTATGGCTACGGTGGTGGCTTTGCGTTAATCGTTGTGTTATTCATCCTACTAATAATTGTAGGCTCTGCTTACGTTGGTTACTAAAAATTGATTAGTAAGAAATCGTTTCTATAAATAATTTAAAGGAGGAATTTAGAATGGGTTACGGATTCGGTTATGGCTATGGTGCAGGATTTGGCGGTTATGGTTATGGTGCAGGATACGGTGGAGCAGGTTATGGCTACGGTGCAGGTAGAGGTTTCGCGTTAATTGTTGTATTGTTTATTCTACTAATCATCGTTGGTGCTGCTTGGTTATAAGATAGGTAAGGGGAGGGCTGAATTTATTCAGGCCCTCTTTTTCTATATGTCTAACATAAAATTTTTTATCTTTTTTAGGAAAATGTGCGGATGCCCTTACAGACAACTTCCTAGATACATACAGTAGTATTACAACGAAAGGGAGGTGTTGTTAATGAGTGGTGCAACTCCAGGCTATGGCTACGGTGGTGGCTTTGCGTTAATCGTTGTGTTATTCATCCTACTAATAATTGTGGGCTCTGCTTACATTGGTTAAACTAAAAATTGATAAGAAATGAATCGTTTCTATAAATATTAAGAAGGAGGAATATAGAATGGGTTACGGATTCGGTTATGGCTATGGTGCAGGATACGGAGGAGCAGGTAGAGGCTTCGCGTTAATCGTTGTACTGTTTATTCTACTAATCATCGTTGGTGCTGCTTGGTTATAAGATAACCTAAGAAAGAGGATCTGATTAGTCAGATCCTCTTTTGTGTAGTTTCTATATAAATGAAACTTTTCGCCAGGTAATTAGTTCTACGAAACCTAAAAACTCTATGTAATACATATTTACTAAAAACCTTTAAAACATAAATTGTTCTTTATGACGTTTTTCTCTCCTGCTCGATAAAAATAAGCGACTTTCTTTTAATCCAATACTGAAAACTGTCCAGTGGAAAAATTCCTCTTCTTTTTGAGTTGTTCATTTGGATTACAACACTGTCACTAGAAATTTCAATGATTTTTAATTTGTCGGAGTTGCTAATGTTTGGAATGAAATTTCCGCTTAACTCAAATTCCATATTATTATGTAAATCCATGCTTCCTTCCTCCTATGTAAAAAACGTTAAAAAACTAAAGTTAAGTTTCCCAATTTAAAAATAATTATCCGGGAAATAAATATTTTTTTGCAAATAAAGGAGTTAATATAAGAAGTGGAGAAGTTTTCCATAGTTAGAAGAACGAAGGAGTATAAATGAAATGCAGAAAGCAACTATACCATTTGAAAAATTATATAATTTTAGAGATGTTGGGGGAATGGAAACAGAGGATGGAAATAATGTGAAATCTGGAGTCTTGTTTCGGTCTGATGATATTTCGCGATTGACTAAGAAGGACTTAGAAAAATTTAGTCAATATGGATTTAAGTTAATTTGTGACTTACGTACATCTAACGAGCGAAAATCTAAACTTTATGAATTTCCTAAAAGCTGGGGAATTGAATTAAAGCATATCCCTATTTATCATGAAAGTCAGGACCTTTCCCATAGGGAGTTTTTCCAGTTATTAGTTAAAGGGTCTAAGAATCTGGATTTTGAAGCAATGATTAAGGATTTTTATCGTTGTATGATCATAGAACGAAGAGAAGAAATAAAAGAGATCATTACTTTAATTGCTAATTATAACAAAGCTCCGTGCTTAATTCATTGTACCGGAGGCAAAGATCGTACAGGTTTAATAACCGCACTCATACAGCTTTATTTACATGTTCCGTATGATAAAGTAATCGACCATTATTTATTGTCAAATGAATTGGTTGGGCCGAGAATGAAAAAAGTTGAAAACTTTATTCGAGTGATGAGTTTATATCGTGTTTCTTCTCAGCAAATAAAACCGTTATTAATTGTAAGTCGTGAATATTTAGAAGATGTTTTACAGGAAATTATGAAGGAATTTGGAACAGTGGAAAACTATTTTATCAAAGGGTGTGGAATAGATAAAAACTCCTTAAACAAGTTAAGGGGATTTTTATTGAATAAATAGAGTGAAACTTCTTTGTGAACTCGAAGCTGCGAGTTTTATTTGTATTTTATCTAAGTTACAATCATATTTATGGATATTCATAAAAAGGAGGAATAGACAATGGATGAAACAATACAGTTAATTAAAAAATTGGTTGAAATACCAAGCCCATCAGGGAATACAGAAAAAGTCATTTCGTTTGTAGAGGAGTATTTAAAGCCTTTGAATGTAAATATGAAAAGAAATCACAAAGGTGGCTTACTTGTTACTATACCTGGAAAAAATAATGATCGACATAGGATGTTAACGGCTCATGTAGACACTTTAGGTGCAATTGTAAAGAACATTAAATCTAACGGCAGATTAATGATTGATTTAATCGGGGGCTTTAACTATAACTCTATAGAAGGTGAATACTGTCAGATTGAAACCGCCGGTGGGAAAACCTATACTGGTACAATTCTTATGCATCAGACATCTGTCCATGTATATAAGGATGCCGGTAAGCTAGAGAGAAACCAAAAAAATATCGAAGTAAGAATTGATGAGAAAGTACATAATGCAGACGATGTAAAAGATCTTGGAATTGAGGTTGGTGATTTTATTTCATTTTATCCAAGAGTTGAAGTAACACCTAGTGGATTTATTAAGTCTCGTCATTTAGATGACAAAGCAAGTGTTGCGATAGTATTACAACTAATTAAAAGAATAGTAGTAGATCCTATTGAACTGCCGTATACAACTCATTTCCTGATCTCAAATAATGAAGAAATCGGGTACGGTGGTAATTCAAATATAGCTAGTGAAACAGTTGAATATTTAGCTGTGGATATGGGGGCAATTGGGGACGGCCAAGAAACGGATGAATTTACAGTTTCAATCTGTGCAAAGGATTCTAGTGGACCTTATCATTTAGGGCTACGAAGGAAACTAATTGAGTTAGCGAAACAAAATAATATTAAATATAAAGTTGATATTTATCCATATTATGGATCAGATGCTTCTGCTGCGATACGATCAGGACATGATATTATTCATGGCTTAATCGGGCCTGGCATTGATGCTTCACATGCGTTTGAACGAACACATACTTCCTCATTGGAGCATACTTCAAACTTGCTTTATCATTATGTTCAATCGGAGTTGACGTTAGCATGATCTATTATGTTGTTGATGTTTTTGCTGAAGAAAAATATAAAGGAAATCAATTGGCTGTTTTTCGGAATATAGGAGATTTATCTAGTGAGGAAATGCAGAAAATTGCGAAAGAAACTAATTTCTCAGAGACAACTTTTATTGAAACTGATGAAAAGGTAGATGGAGGGTACCGTGTAAGAATTTTTACACCTAATGAAGAAGTGCCGTTTGCAGGACATCCGACCTTAGGGACTTCATATATTATTCGAAATGAGATAATGGAAGAGCTAGAAGAAGAGGTTATATTAAAGTTAAAGGTTGGAGATATCCCTGTTTCTTTTGATGAATCTGAAATACTTTGGATGAAACAAAATGAGCCTAGCTTTGCTCAAACGTTTACATATGAACAATTGAGTGATGTACTTAACTTGGACATTGATGATTTTGATGAGAACTATCCAATTGAGGATGTCTCAACAGGTCTCCCTTTCATTATTGTTCCTTTAAAAGGATTGGCTGAAGTAAAAAAAGCCAAAATTAATCAAGAAAAACTTCTTAAATTAACCGAAAAAACTAGAGCAAAAGCCATTCTAGTTTTCAGTAAAGAAACTTATCACAAGGAACATCACCTAAATGCAAGGGTGTTTGTTGATGTTTTCGGTATACCCGAAGATCCTGCAACAGGAAGTGCCAATGGATGCTTGGCAGGTTACTTGCTAAAACATCAATATTTTCAAACAAACTCATTAGATTTAAAAGTTGAGCAGGGGTACGAGATTCAAAGAGAATCCTTAATTCATATTCGGGCAGAAGAAAGAGAAGGAAACTATTCTATTCATGTTGGAGGAAATGTAGTTAAGGTTGCAAAAGGTGAATGGTTTTAGAGTTCTTCTAATTTAAAAGAGTTCTCTTTCCCTAACTGAAAGAGAACTCTTGATAAGTTACCTACAATTTTATATCTTAGACATAAATTTATAGGTGATAAATGTTCCGCCTATCAGTAGAGTAGATAACAAAATGACAAAACCTAATCCAATTTCATCAATTAACGTTAGAAGGTAAATGATTAGTATGATATCTGTTAAAATTGAACCTATAAAAGTACCCTCGGGGATCTCATGCTATACTATCTCCTTTAATTATTAGCGTGCTTTCATAACAATTATAGCGAAGATTCTTGTGAAAATAAAAACCGAGTGGCTTTTACCCACTCGGTTTGTTATTTAATCAATGTAATAATTCCCTCATTTTCATCTAATACTAGCTCTATTGCGGCAGCAAAAGGATCGATATTCATTTCGTTTTCCAACCAAAAGCGAATGGCCTCTATTATATTGGCAGTTATCAATATTTGCTTTCGATCCTGTATATATGCTTCAGCAGAAAAACCATAGTCATCATCATATAATAGCTCAATTTCAACGTCCTGAGGCTTGATTTGCCTTTTATGAGCAATGTGTAAACAGAGTGCATTTACAATATTTTGTTCAGAAAGCTTTATTTGCCCCATATTGTATCTTCCTTGTGTTTACGCTTATTTTTATTTACAAAGTAAGTAAATACTTTTCGAATAATAAAAATAACGGCAAATATGGCTAAAACATTAATAACTAGGCCAATTAATGAACCTAAAATGCCAAGATTACTTAACAATCCTCCGAGTAATAAACCAGCTAACCCACCTAAAAACAAACCTTTCATTAAACTGCCGGCTTTTGGCTTTGTAGTAGTGTTACTTTTTGTTGTGGTAGAGGATTTTTGCTGAGTATCATCCTTTTTAATAAGTGACGGGCTGTTTGTATTTGAGTTAAATGACTTTTTACCAGATTTGTAGCCCTTTGCGCTAACTGTTGTAACATGATCTCCAACTAAAAATCCACTTATTGGAGTGCAAAGTAAGGTAATAGCGAGCATTGCTGAAAATAATTTCTTTATCATGGTGTATGTTCCTCCCTTTAAAAATGAGCAGTCACTTTTTGTGACAATAAGTACTACGGTCTATCATATAGAAAGGTTTCATTTTTGAAAAGTTTTTTTAATTTGTTATTCAAACTTGAAGAAGGGGGAAAGAAATCAAAAAAATAGATCATTTTGATTCAGTTGAAGACGTTAACTGATTCAAAATGATCCATTTATTTATCTATACCACATAATTTCCCCAGATTTATGGTCATAATTAATTTCAACATGAAAATCATGTTTTTCATAAAAGTGAACAAGTCTGTCGACATGATCCCAATCTCTTTCAGCAATGTCACCTGTAATTTTAGGAATGTTTTGCTCAATTGCAAGTTCTTTTAAGTAGTCCATACATATGGAGCCATACCCTTTATTTGCAGGTCCTTTAATATCACCAATGTGGATCGTTTCATCATCTACATATGTTGCGTGAATGGAAAAATCCCACTTTCCTTTATATGAGGTTTCACAGTTGCATAGCATAATTTTACAAGATTGATCATCTTCTGGAGTATAAACGATAACTAGCTTATCTTCTTTTGTTTGGTCAACACCTAGAACCTTACTTTTTTTGGCAATTTCCTTTAAATTATCCTGCATCCTAAAGACTTGGAACTCAAGATCCTCCAATTCTTCCTTCAATTCTTCTGGATTATCAGAACGTTGGTCAGCTTCTAATAGTTTACTAAACATTATTTCGCTCCTTTCATTGTCATATTTGATGTGTGTAGGTATTTAACGATTTTAAAATGACATAGCTTCTAAAAACTATATAAAATGGTGTCTTCTTATTTTATTCATACTTAATAAAAAATGTTGCAACAAACAGTGTAATATTATAATGGTTATTAAAAAAATATGCAATAGTTTCTTTGTGAATATGTGGTTAATTATTCTTTATTAATACATTGACTAACTAGTCAATGTGAATTAAACTAAAATTGACTGATCAGTCAATTCACCCTCATATAGGAGGAAGTTATATGAAAATAATCGAGATTAATAATTTGACCAAAAGCTATAAAAAAAACAGAGGAATTGATGACCTTTCCCTTTCAATTCATAAGGGAGAAATCTTCGGCTTTATTGGACCAAACGGGGCAGGGAAAAGCACAACAATACGTACATTGTTAAATTTTATTCACCCAACAAGCGGAACAGCCAATATTTTTGGGAAAGATAGTGTTAAAGACTCAAAGGAAATTCGTAAGCAAGTTGGTTATTTACCATCTGAAGTTCATTACTATGATGATATGAAAGCTTTGGATTTACTTCAGTATTCTGCTAAGTTTCATCAATACACAAATAATCAACGAATCGTCGAATTAGCCGAAAAACTTCATTTAGACCTTAATAAAAAAATTGAAGATTTATCGTTTGGAAATAGAAAAAAAGTGGGAATTATTCAAGCGCTTCTCCACGAGCCAAAATTGCTCATTTTAGATGAACCAACTGGAGGATTAGATCCGTTAATGCAACATACTTTTTTTGAATTATTAAAGATCGAGCGGGATAAAGGAGCAACCATTTTCTTTTCATCTCACATCTTAAGTGAAGTTCAGAAAATGTGTGACCGTGTTGCGATTATTAAAGAAGGTAAATTATTGAAGGTAGAACGAGTTGAGACGTTACTTAAAAATAATGTGAAAAAAATAAGCCTTAACCTTCAAACTGAAACTGAGCAAGCAATTGAAGAGATTGAGGGAATGAATAAAGTGAAAAACGGTGATGATTGGACCTTTTTGTATAGTGGCGATATAAATAGACTTCTTCATAAGATGTCAACGCTACATGTGAAAGATTTATTAATAGAAGAGCCTTCTTTAGAGGAAGTTTTTATTCACTATTATGAGTAGGAAAGGGAGGGAAGTTACATGATTTATCAACGAGAATTAAAGAAAAACTTAAGATCACTTATTATTTGGGGGATTGCATTAAGTGGAATCATTTTAATGACACTTAGCATTTATCCTCAATTTACTCAGGATCAAGAAACAATGAAGGAATTGCTTAATGCATATCCGGATTCTTTTAAACAAGCATTTGGAATGGATCGCCTTGATTATGGATCTTTACTCGGATTTTATGGGGTTCAAGTTCACTTTATGACAACGTTATTTGGAAGTATCTTTGCGGTTATGTTAGCTTCAAATATTGTCGCTAAGGAAGAAAATGAAAAAACAATTGAATTCTTATTATCAAAGCCAATTACTCGTATGCAAATTATGACTGAAAAGTGGCTAGCTGTTATGACAAATATTGCTCTGTTAAATATAATCATTATGGTGATTTCTCTAATTGGCTTTCAATTTGCTGATGAAGATCCGTCGATGAAAACATTTATTTTGCTTGTTTTAGCAACTTTTCTACTGCATATTACATTTGCCGCTATATCATTCTTACTTTCAACGACAATGAAAAAGGCTAGAACAATCACATCGATTTCGTTAGGCTTTGTTTTTTTATCATATTTTTTAAGTGTAGTATCTGGTATTACCGAGAACTTAGAAGGACTCAAATATTTTAGTTTCTTCAAATATATTGATGCTGCTGACATTATTGCAAATCAATCTATTAAACCACTTTATCTAAGTATCATGATAGCTGTAGTATCTATAATGATCGTGTTAAGCTATGTTGCTTATCATCGAAAGGATATTGCTGTATAATCAGACAAAATGATCGAAATTAATTTGAGGTGTACACATTGTATTCTGCATTTGAAAAATTACCTGATGAAAAGAGAGAAAAGATTTTAACAATCTGCATTGAAGAGTTTGCAAAAACTGGCTATGAAAAAACATCAACTGAGACAATTACTTCAAGAGCTGGTATTTCAAAAGGAATTCTTTTTCATTATTTTAAAAGTAAGAAAAACCTTTATTTATATGTTGTTGACTATTGCAGTCAGCTAATCGGAGGTAAAATTATCGAAGAAATTAAAAAGGTTAAGAAGAATGATTTTTTCGAAAGAATAAAAGAGGTCGTTCTCATTAAACAACGAATTCAATATGACTTTTTAATTGAAACAAAACTAGTTACAAGTGCTACTCTTCATCCACCAGTTGAATTACAAGAGCAATTACAGAATCTGTTACAAAAGAATACTGATCAATATAGTGGAGAATTTTTAAATAAGCTGGTAGATAAACAATTATTGCAAGGCCGAACTTCACCTGAAAAAATAATTGAATTAACTTTGCTTGCATTAGACTCTGTTTCCAAAAAATATGTTCATCTTTTTGAAAGTAAACAGCTAGAATATGACGATATACTAGAAAAAATGATGCCAGAACTTGATGAATATATAGATATTATTAAATATGGGGCGTACGGAAATCGTTGATGTGACATTTACGTAAAGAAAGATCAGTAGAGATACTGTTCTTTTTTGTTGGTTTCGTAATCGACAAAAATCGGGTGGTGCCAGTGCTCAACCCCCTTATAATGGACATATGAATTATAATTGAATTACGACATATATACATTTTATTGGGGGGATAA